>NZ_JBEZJL010000078.1:0-52793 GCF_040651755.1 Actinomadura sp. NPDC048394
CGGGGGTGGAGGGGCGGTGGTGCTTGCCGCGCTTGCGGACGCGGTTGGCCGGGGGTCGCCCCCCGGGTCAACACAAAGAGGGAGTGGCAGGCCCGCGCTTTCCGCGGGCACACCACTCCCCACTCCATCGTGGGCGATACTGGGATTGAACCAGTGACCTCTACCGTGTCAAGGTAGCGCTCTCCCACTGAGCTAATCGCCCTTGCGTGTACTGCGAGGTGGAGACGGGATTTGAACCCGTGTACACGGCTTTGCAGGCCGTTGCCTCGCCTCTCGGCCACTCCACCAGAGCGAGGCCGCACGGGCCTCTCAGAGCGGACGACGGGATTCGAACCCGCGACCCTCACCTTGGCAAGGTGATGCTCTACCAACTGAGCCACGTCCGCTTGTCGGCTCCGGGGTTTCCCCCGGCGCGCATGGACAACTCTAGCGGAATCCGGGAGTGGTTGCGTACTCGTCGGCGGCGTTGTCGGTGGCCTCGGCGTGCAGCGAGTTCCAGAACGCGAGCTCCTTGTCCTCTTCGAGGTGGGCGATGCGGCCCCAGAACTCGCGGTCCTCGGCTTCGTGGGCGGCGGCGAGGGAGAGGGCGGGCATGACGGTGGTGCCGGCGTCGGCGGCGTCGAGGTCGGCGGGGGTGACGTCGGCGGGGAGGGCGACGGGGGTGGAGGGGCGGTGGTGCTTGCCGCGCTTGCGGACGCGGATGGGCGGGGTGGTGGGGGCCTTGGCGGCGGCGGCGCGTCCGGCGGCGAGGGCGACGGTGCCGCAGAGGACGAAGGCGAGGATGCCGCCGAGGACGACGTCCTGGGCGGGGAGCTGCTGCGCGCCGGGGCCGCTGTGCTGTTCCTCGTGGGTGTGCGTGGTGGTGGCGGGGTCGCCGACCTTGTCGACGGTGGTGGCGGGGGCGGCGTGCTTGGGGGTGTACTTGGCGTCGGTGACCTGGATCTTGCCGGGGTAGCCGAAGCCGACGACGTCGTCCATGCTGCGGGTCTTGCGCATGAGCTTGTAGCCGTCGGCGTTGCCCTCGATGGTGTGGAGGGTGTGTCCGTCGACCTTCTCGACGATGCCGACGTGGTCGATCTGGTCGATGTCGCCGGAGCCGGACCAGTCGTAGAAGACGAGGGCGCCGGGTTCGGGGGTGTGGCCCCAGGCGCCGTGGTCCTTGAACCATTTGGCGTGGTCGACGGTGGAGGCGAACTGCCCGGCCTGTTCGGCGACGCCGGCCTTGTCGGCGGCCCAGGCGAGGAACATGTCGCACCAGGGGGCCGTCTTGAAGTAGGAGTCGTGGTCGCCGTCGATGTTCTTGGCGTACCAGTCGCCGAACTTGGTGTAGCCGCTGCCGTGCTCGGTGTAGCCGAGCTGCTTCTGGGCAACGTCGAGCAGCTTCTTGCCGATCGGGTCCATCTCGCTCCCTGCCGACTCGCCGACTCGGGCAGGGGGCGCCCGACCGGGGACCCGGTCCGTGCCTCGTTCCAAGGTCACGTTCCGGTCTCGCTGGAATGTAGTCGAGGTAAACCGGGGGCGGCAAGCCGTTCCGGGAAAGCGGTCAAAACGGGCTAGTCGGGGGTGGCCCGTCAGAAGTAGCCCCTCGGCAGGACGGTGACGGGGCAGGGCGCGGCGCGCAGCACCTTGACGGCGACCTCGCCGAGGAAGACGCGGTGGGCGGCGGCGTCCTCGCTGGACGCGCAGACGAGCAGCTCGCCGTCGGGCCAGTCGAGGTCGTCGAGGGCGTCGGCGACGTCGTCGCCCTCGGCGAGGTCGGCGGTGACGTCCTCGGGGGGCAGTTCGGCGGACTCGACGGCGAGGCGGATGGCGAGCGCGAGGTCGTCGCGGAGCCGTTCGGCGTCGACGTCGCCGATGGCGAGGGTGACGAGGCGGAGCGGGACGTCGAGCCGGTCGGCGGCCTGGGCGGCGCGGACGACGGCCTCGTCGCACTGGGGGCGGCGGACGTACATGACGGTGATGCGGCCGAGCTCGTCGGGCGGGGTGTAGCCGGCGGGGGCGAGCATGACGGCCTCGGTGGCGGAGTGCAGCAGGTGGTCGGCGGCGGCGCCGACGCCGATCCGGCCGCGGGCGCCGCCTTCGGGGGAGCCGACGACGATGAGGTCGGCGCCGATCCGGCCGGCGAGCGCGGTGAGGCCGCGGCCGACGCTGCGGCTCTCCTGGACGAGCAGTTCGGCGGGCTGCTCGCCGAGCAGGTCGGCGGCCTGTTCGAGGAGGGTGTGGGCCTCGCCGGCGGCGCCCGCGCGGCCCGGCGGGTGGACGGTGGCGACGCTCAGCTCGCCGCCGGTGAGGGCGACGATGGCGCGCGCCAGGTCCAGGGCCTCCCGGCCGCCCGCGTCGTGGACGTACCCGGCCAGCACGTGTTCGCCGATCATCTGGTCAGCATTCCCCCGGACCGCGCCGTCACAACGATCATGGACTGGTTTACGGTAACTTTTCGTGTTTCAAGCTCGCTGTACTTTTTGGGGGGATTTGTCATGGGGGACGAGGCGGGAGGCCTCGCGCCGGGCCGCTGGACCATCGACCCGGTCCATTCCGAGATCACCTTCACGATCCGGCACCTGATGACCACGGTGCGCGGCTCGTTCCCCGACTTCGGCGGCGAGGTCGTGATCGGCGACGACCCGATGGACTCGACCGCCCGGGCCGAGATCCGGATGGCCTCCATCGACACCCGCAGCGCCGAGCGCGACGAGCACGTCCGCTCGGCCGACTTCCTGGACGTGCGGCGGCACCCGGTCATGACCTTCACCGGGCTCGGTGTGGAACGTGCCACCATCGGCCGCCGGGCCAAGCGGCCCCGCTACCACCTCGACGGCGAGCTCACGGTCAAGGACGTTACGCGGCCGGTCCGGCTGCTGACCGAGTTCCACGGCGTCGCGTCCGACCCGTGGGGCGGCACCCGCGCCGGCTTCACCGCCACCGCGTCGATCAGCCGCCGCGACTTCGGCATCGAGTTCAACGTGCCGCTGCAGGGCGACAAGGTCATGCTCGGCGACACCATCGCGATCGCCCTGGAGATCCAGGCCGTCCGCGAGGACTGACCGCTCACCCCCCGGCGGTCCCCGCGGTCCCGGCCGGCTCGGGTTCGCGGACGCCCGGCACGTGCGGGTTGCCGTACCAGGCGACCGCCACCGCGCCGGCGACGGCCAGCACGAACCCGATGCCCGCGGGCAGCGCCATGCCCTCGCGGGAGGCGTCCCCGAGCCACAGCACGCCGATGATCCCCGGGACGACCGTCTCGCCCGCCACCAGCGCCGCCGTGGCGCCGTTGATCGACCCGATCTGCAGCGCGAGCGTGTGGAAGTACATGCCGCCGAGGCCCGCGATCGCGATCGCGTACAGGGCGGGGTCGCCGAGCAGGTCCCGCCAGGCGAGCGGGTCGGTGCCGTTGAGGATCCGGACGCCGACGCCGACCGCGCCGAAGCAGAGGCCCGACAGCAGGCCGGCGGGGATCGCCGCGCGCGGCCCCATCAGCCGGACGATCGGCAGCGCGGCGGCGACGAGCAGCACCGACACCGCGAGCAGCCCCCAGTGCCAGCCGATCGCGACGCGGCCGGCGCCCTCGTGCCCGGCGGTGCCGGCCAGCAGCACCAGCGCGGCGCACACCACCCCGATCGAGATCCACTCCGGCCGGACGAGCCGGATGCCGAGCACCCAGATGCCGAGCACCGCGGTGATCACCAGGTTGGCGCTGATCACCGTCTGGGACAGGAACAGCGGCACCAGCTTCGCCGACAGCGCGCCGAGCGCGAACCCGGCCGTGTCCAGCACCGTCCCGACGATGAACTCCCACGTCACGACGGCCTTCGCGGTGGAGGACAGGCTCGGCCCGCCGTACCCGGTGGACCCGGCGCCCGCGGCGCTCTCGCGCGCCGCGGACCGCCTGGCGCCGAGCGCCTGCAGGACCGATCCGGTCCCGTAGCAGGCCGACGCGCCCACCGCCGTCAGCAGCCCGATGAACACCCGCGCCCTCCGTTCCGCCGCGGGGGACCGCCGGTCCCGCCCCGTCCCGTGCCCAGTGCGGCGGGCGGGTCCGTCCCGCCCCCCAGTCTGACGACCGGGCGGGCCGGAATGTTTCGCCTGCTCCGCACCCGTCGCGTGTCAGTTCCCGCGCGCCAGCCGCCGGGCGGCGAGCTCGGCGTAGAGCGCGGCGCCGTCGGCGAGCACCGCGTCGTCGTAGCGGGCGTCGGCGGAGTGGTTCACCGCCGCCTTGCCCGGGTCGACGCCGGACGGGCACGCGCCCATCACGACGAACGCCGACGGTACCTCGTCGCACACGAAGGAGAAGTCCTCCGAGGCCGGGAACGGCTGCGGCGAGTCGAAGTAGCGCTCCTCGCCGTAGACCTCGCGGATGGTGTCCGCCATGAACGCGGCCTCGGCGCCGTCGTTGATCGTCACCGGGTAGTCCTGGACGTAACTGACGTCGACGTCCAGGCCGTGCGCCTTGGCGAGGCCCTGCACCAGCTCGACCGTCCGCTCCTTCAGCCTCTCGTGCGACGCCGGGGAGAACGACCGGACGGTGCCGGAGAAGCTCGCCTCGTCCGGGATCACGTTGTCCATGGTGCCGGAGTGGAACGATCCGATCGTCAGCACCACCGGGTCGAACGGGTCGAACGCGCGGGTCACCATCGTCTGCAGCGCGGTGACCATCTCGCAGGCGGCCGGCAGCGGGTCCTTCGCCAGGTGCGGCATGGACCCGTGCCCGCCGACGCCCCGGACGGTGACCCGCAGCCGGTCCGCCGCCGCCATGATCGGCCCGCCCCGGGTCACGAACATCCCCTGCGGCAGCGCGGCGGAGAACACGTGCAGCGCGTACGCGGCGACGGGCCGCTCGCCGGACGCGTCGAGCACGCCCTCCTCGATCATGATCTTCGCGCCGCCGAGGCCCTCCTCGCCGGGCTGGAACATGAACACGACGTCGCCCGCCAGGTCGTCGCGCCGGGCCGCGAGCAGCCGCGCGGCGCCCGCCAGCATCGTGGTGTGCAGGTCGTGGCCGCACGCGTGCATCACCCCGTCGACCTGCGAGACCACGGCGGCGTCGCCGCGCTCGGTGACGGGGAGCGCGTCCATGTCGCCGCGCAGCAGCACGGTCGGGCCGGGGCGGGCGCCGCGCAGCACCGCGGTCACCGAGGTGAGCCGCTCGCCCGTGCTGATCTCCAGCGGCAGGCCGTCGAGGGCCGCGAGCACCTTCTCCTGCGTCCGGGGCAGGTCCAGGCCGAGTTCCGGTTCGCGGTGCAGCGCGCCGCGGAGCCGGGCGAGATCGTCCTGCAGGGCGGCGGCGTCGTCGCGCAGGGACCCGGGGACGGTCGAAGGCTGGCTCAACGGTTCCTCCTCAGGGGGTCTCCGGTGGCCGCGGGCGGCTTTCCGGGCGGCCCGTTCCGGCGCCGCATCTGCACCGTATCGCCGGTGTCACCCGAAATGCCGCACCTGGCGGGCACGAAGATCCTTGAGGAGGAGATGCGCGTCGCCGAGCCGCGCCGCGTCCTTCAGCGACCGGTAGACGCCCCATTTCGGGGACACGCCCGCCGTGCCGGGCCGCAGGTCGAGCCCGTCCCGCTCGACGTCGACGACCGCGTCCCCGGCACCGGCCGTGACCGTCCAGCGGACGCGCCCGGCCGGCGCCGCGGCGAACCGCGCCTCCAGCTCGACGCCGATCCACCGGCTGCACAGCGGGCCGAGGTCGGCGGCGGCCACGACGACGCCCGACCGGATCGCGTTCAGCTCCAGCAGGTCGCGCCCGCCGCGCCGGCGCAGCGACGTCACCAGCACCGGTCCGCCGCCCGGCCCGCCGCCGGGGACCGAGGCGAAGAACTGGTGGACGTGCGTGAAGGACGTCGTCGCCCGCAGCGCCCGCGTCAGGTACCAGGACCAGGAGAAACGCCACGTCTCGCCCTCGGCGACGCGGCGCTCCCGCCCGTCCGGCCCCCGCATGCCGCGGACCTCCTGGCGCTGCCGGTCCGGGTAGGTGTCGACGTCGCCCGGATGGTGGACGTCGAACCGGTACATCGTCCCCAGAGCCCGGATGTGGCGGACGCCGGGATGCGATCCGGCCCGGTCGTCCTCGATCGCCGCGAACGCGGCCAGCCCGTCGCGCCGCGGATCGGCGCTCCATTCGGCCCGCTCGTCCGCCATCGCCCCATTGTGAAGGTCAGAACGCCGTGCGGGCGAGCCAGTGCTCCAGCAGCGTCCGGTCGCCGGTCACCTTCACGTCCGCGTCGTCCGGGGCCAGGCGTCGCGCGAACACCAGCATCAGGTCGCGGACGGGCCCGGCGATGGTCATGTCGCCGTCCCGGTCCGCGCGCTCCCAGCCGAGCCCGTCCGGCGCGCGGGTGATCACCCAGCCGGGCACGGACGGCTCGGACGGGCGCAGGCTCAACGTCTCGCCCCGCCCGCGCAGCTCGGCGAGCCTCGGCTGGAGCGTCGCGGCGGCGGGCTCGGTCACCAGGCCCAGCCATTCGGTGATCCCGTCGGCGGCGACATCGGGCGCGATCTCGTACCGGACGCCGGTGGTGAACGCGGCGTCGGCGTGGTGGACGGCCGTGTCGTGCAGCATCCGGCGCAGCCACATCGCGGCCGGGCGCGGGCCCATGATCGGGTGCGCGACGGTGCGGTCCGGGTCCGCCTCGAAGGCCCGGACCAGGTCGTCCGCGCCGTCGCGGAGCCACCCGGGCCAGTCCGCCACCGCGCCGGGCGCCGTCCGGGGCACCTGCGTGACGAGGTCGGTCGCGCCGTCGCGGATGAACCCCGCGGCCCACCGGTGCGCCTGGCCGATGTGCCCGACGAGGTCGCGCAGGGTCCACTCCGGGCAGGTCGGCACCCTCGTGTCCGGGTCCGCGCCGGTGACGGCGGCGGCCATCCCGCCGGTGTGCTCGCGCAGCGCCTCGGCGATCCGGTCGGCGCCGAGCACCTTGTCGTCCATGGTCGTATCCCTCCTCGTGGACGTGGTGCCCGTACCGTAGGAACTCCAGCCCGGTGGAGGTTCAAGTGAGTGTGACCGGCGCCACAGGACCGGGGTCCCTCGGCATCGGCGATCTGGCGGCGCTGACCGGTGTGCCCGTCCGGACGATCCGGTTCTACTGCGACGAGGGGATCCTCGAACCGGCGCGCAGCGCGGGCGGGCACCGCCGGTTCGACGCGCCCGCCGTCGACCGGCTGCGGCTCGTCCGGCGGCTGCGCGGCCTGGGGCTCGGCCTGCCCGCCATCGCGGCCGTCCTCGCGGGGGAGCGCTCGCTCGGCGAGGCCGTGGCCGCCGAGCGGGCGGCCCTGGAGGCGGAGATGGCGGCGCTGGCGTGGCGCCGCGCCGCGCTGGGCGCGGTCGAGTCGGCGCCGCCGGACGAGCGGGCCGCGCGCCTGGACCTGCTCGCGGCGGCGGAGGACGGCCGGGCCGCGCGCGCCGCGCTGGCGGAGTTCTGGCTGCGCCGGATCATGGCGCCGCTGCCGGACGAGCGGGTCGAGGCGTTCCTGGAGATGGTGGTCCCGCCGCCGCCCGCCGATCCGACGCCGGCGCAGGTGGTCGCCTACGCCGAGATGGTCGTCCTGGCCGGCGACCGGTCGCTGAACCGGCGGCTGCTGGCGCAGGGGCGGTCGAACGTGCGGGTGGTGGGCGACGAGGAGTCGCTGCTGGCCGGGATGAGCGAGGCGATGGAGCTGGCGGCGCCCCTCGTCCTGGCGGGGGAGGCGCCGGGGCCCGGCGCGGCCCTGGACCGGTTCGTCGCCGCCCACGTCGCGGGGAGGAAGGGCAGGGACACCCCGGAGTTCCGGCGCTGGATCCTGCGCGACTCCGAGGTGGAGCGCGACGCGCGGGTGGCCCGGTACTGGGACCTGTTCCGCCTGGTGACGGGCGATCCGGTGACCCTCGGCACGCTGCATTTCTGGCTGCTGGACGCGCTCGAACGGTCCGTGTCCTAGCGGGGACGCGGCGGGCGGAATAGCGGGACGGGCGGCCGGGTTCGGTAGGGTAATTGAAACTTCTACTACTTGGAGGCCGGCATGCAGTTCGGGATCTTCACGGTCGGCGACGTCACCACCGACCCGACCACCGGCCGGACCCCGTCCGAGGCCGAGCGGATCCAGGCGATGGTCGCGATCGCGCTCAAGGCCGAGGAGGCCGGCCTCGACGTCTTCGCCACCGGCGAGCACCACAACCCGCCGTTCGTGCCGTCGTCCCCGACGACCATGCTCGGCTACATCGCGGCGCGCACCGAGCGGCTGATCCTGTCCACCGCGACCACCTTGATCACCACGAACGACCCGGTGAAGATCGCCGAGGACTTCGCGATGCTGCAGCATCTCGCGGGCGGCCGCGTCGACCTGATGATGGGGCGCGGCAACACCGGGCCCGTCTACCCCTGGTTCGGCAAGGACATCCGCGACGGCATCCCGCTCGCGATCGAGAACTACCACCTGCTGCACCGGCTCTGGCGCGAGGACGTCGTCGACTGGGAGGGCAAGCACCGCACGCCGCTCCAGTCGTTCACCTCGACGCCGCGCCCGCTGGACGGCGTGCCGCCGTTCGTGTGGCACGGCTCCATCCGCAGCCCGGAGATCGCCGAGCAGGCCGCCTACTACGGCGACGGGTTCTTCGCGAACCACATCTTCTGGCCCACCGACCACTTCCAGCGGCTGATCGGCCTCTACCGGCGCCGCTACGAGCACTACGGCCACGGGTCCGCCGACCAGGCGATCGTCGGCCTCGGCGGCCAGGTGTTCATGCGGAAGAACTCCCAGGACGCCGTCCGCGAGTTCCGGCCCTACTTCGACAACGCGCCCGTCTACGGGCACGGCCCGTCGCTGGAGGAGTTCACCCGGGAGACGCCGCTGACCGTCGGCAGCCCGCAGCAGGTGATCGACAGGACCATGACGTTCCGCGACCACTTCGGCGACTACCAGCGGCAGCTGTTCCTCATGGACCACGCCGGACTGCCGCTGAAGACCGTCCTGGAGCAGATCGACATGCTGGGCGAGGAGGTCGTCCCGGTGCTGCGCAAGGAGTTCGAGGCGCTGCGCCCCGCGCACGTCCCGGCGACCGCGCCGACGCACGCGTCGCTGGTCGCGGCCAAGGAGAACGCGGAGGTGACCCGATGACGACGCTCGCCGTCGTTTCCGCCGGGCTCGGGCGGCCCTCGTCCACGCGGCTGCTCGCCGACCGGCTCGCCGAGTCGGCCGCGCGGGCGCTCGGCGGGGACGTGTCCACCGAGACCGTCGAGCTGCGCGACCACGCCCACGCGATGGTGGACGCGAACCTCACCGGCTTCCCGTCGGGCGATTTCCGCGCCGCCGTCCAGGCCATGACCGGCGCGGACGGCCTGATCGCGGTGACACCGGTGTTCAACGCGTCCTACAGCGGCCTGTTCAAGACGTTCTTCGACGTCATCGAGCGCGGCGGCCTGGAGGGCAAGCCGGTGCTGCTCGGCGCGACCGGCGGCACCGCCCGGCACTCGCTGGCCATCGACTTCGCGATGCGGCCGCTGTTCGCCTACCTGCGCGCGAACGCGATGCCGACCGCCGTGTTCGCCGCGTCCGAGGACTGGGGGAGCGGCGACACCGGCCTGCCCGACCGGATCGCCCGCGCCGGCGCCGAGCTCGCCGCCGCGATCGCGGGGCGGCCCGCCGCCGCGAAGGCCGACCCGTACGACGAGCCCGTGCCGTTCGAGGACCTCCTCGCCGGCCGCTGACCCGTCGGTCTCGCTGTTTAAGGCTTGGCTTATATAAGCCACGCCTGTATGTTGGGGCCCGTGCACGCCTTTGATGTGCTGGGCGACCCGGTCCGGCGCCGCATCCTCGAGCTGCTCGCCGACGGCGAGCGGTCCTCGGGCGAGGTGTCGTCGGTCATCCGGGAGGAGTTCGGCATCTCGCAGCCCGCCGTCTCGCAGCACCTCAAGGTGCTCCGGGAGGCGGGCTTCGCCGTCGTCCGGCCGGACGGGACCCGGCGCCTCTACCGCGTCGGCTCCGCGCCGCTCCAGGAGATCGACGCCTGGCTCGACCGCTTCCGCCGCTACTGGACGCCGCATCTGGACGCCCTGGCCACCGAGATCGCCAGGGGCCGGCGCGCACGCCGCACCGAGGAGGAACCGTGATCGAAGTGACCGGGCAGATCAACGACGTGCGCCGCCGGGTCGGCGAGCGCGAGATGGAGGCCGGCACCGCCCGCGCCGTCGTCATCAGCCAGACCTACGCCGCCCCCGTCGAGGACGTGTGGGACGCCGTCACCAGCCCCGAGCGGATCCCGCGCTGGTTCCTGCCCGTCTCAGGCGACCTGCGCGCCGGCGGCCGCTACCAGCTCGAAGGCAACGCCGGCGGCACCGTCGAGCGCTGCGACCCGCCCAAGAGCTTCTTCGCCACCTGGGAGTTCGCCGGCCAGACCAGCTGGATCGAGGTCCGGCTCACGCCCGAGGAGGGCGGCCGAACGCGGTTCGAGCTGGAGCACATCACGCACGTCGACGACCACTGGGAGCAGTTCGGGCCCGGCGCGGTCGGCGTCGGCTGGGACATGGGCCTGCTCGGCCTGTCGCTGCACCTGTCGACCGGGAAGGACGTCCCGGCGGACCTCGGCCCCGAATGGCAGGCGTCCGACGAGGCCCGCGCCTTCATGACCGGCTGCGCGGAAGGCTGGTACGCGGCGGACGCCGCGTCCGGCACCCCGGAGGCCGAGGCCCGCGCCCGCGCGGACCGCACCATCGCCGCCTACACCGGATCCGTGGAATGATCTCCGTCTTGTGACGCTTCTCCGGGGCCTGGACCGCATCGACTGGTCCGCCCTGCGGCACGCCTACGGCTCCGCCGAAGACGTCCCCGGCCTGCTGCGCGCCGCCGCCGGGAGCGTCGAAGCGGTGGACGACCTCGACAGCCGGCTCTACCACCAGGGCGGCTTCGTCTGCGACGCCGCCACGGCGGCCCTGCCGTACCTGGTCGAGCTGGCGGCGGCACCGGGCACCGCCGACCGGATCGGCCTGCTGGACCTGCTCGGACGGCTCGTCCACGAGGCGAACACGGTCCCGGGCGCCGACCCGGGCTGGCCGGACGCCTGGGCCGCCGCGCTGCCCCGCCTGCTCGCCCTGCTCGACGATCCCGACGTCGCCGTCCGGCGGGAACTGACGAGCACGCTGTCGTCGGCCTTGAGCGACGCGGACGCGATCGTCCCGGATCTGCGCGCCAGGTGGGACGGCCAGGACGACCCGGCGGTCAGGCTGGGGATCGTCCTCGCGGCGGGCGACCTGGCGTCGGGTTGCACGGCGCGCGTCCTGCCCGAGGCGCTCCTCTGGCTTCGCGATCTGCGCGCCTCCGACGACCCGCAGCTCCGGCTCGCCGCCGGCCTCGCGCTGTCGGCGGCGGTCGGCGCGCAACGTCCGGACCTCGCGGCGGCCGTCGAGGCCCTGACCGGGGACATCGCGGTCTGGCGCGACGTCCCGTGGGTCGGCGGCGTGAGCCCGGACCTCGTCCCGCACTTCGGCGGGGGCGCGTCCCGCCTGCTCGGCTGGATCGCGGCGCGGATCGAGGACGACCCGCCCGCACGCCTCGCCCTGTGCACGGCCTTCATCGGTGACGATGACGCCGACAAGCGGATCGGTGCGGTGCGCATCGCCGCGCACCTGCTGGCCGAGCGGCGGTCGCCGGTGGAACGCCTGCTTCCGCGTCTGGCCGCCCTGTCCGGCGACGCGTCTCAGGCGGCGCGCTCCTACGCCGTCCTCCTGCTCGCGGCATTGGACGAGGGCGACCCCGACCTGCTCGCGGCCCGGCTCGGCGACGGCGCGCCGCTGTCCCGGCACGGCGACGAGCGGGTCTCCGACTTCGCCGCCTGGGGCCTGGCCTGGCGCGAGGACCCGCGGTGCGTCCCCTACCTGGTGGAACGGCTCGCCGGGACGCCGCCGACCGCCGACGTGTACTCGGGTTCGGTGTTCACCACGTCGCCTCCGTCCATCCTCTATTCGCTCGCCCCGCTGAGCGAGCACGCGGACGTCCTCCTTCCGGCGATCCGCGCGCGGATGGACGACCCCGACACCGGCCGCACTCTCGCGCGTGCGCTGGAGGAGTGGGGACCGGCCGCCGCACCGGCGGTCCCCGAACTCGTCCGGCTGCTCGGCACCGGCGCGGCCGTCCAGGCGGCGACGACGCTCGCCGCGATCGGCCCGGCCGCGTCCGGCGCCGCCGAGGCGCTGCGCCGCATTGGACGGCAGGAAGGCGGGCCGCTCGCCCGGGAGCGCGAGACCCTCGTCCCCTGGGCGCTGTTCAAGGTGACCGGCGACCCGGCGCCGCCGCTGAACGCCGCGGACGGGCCCCCGCCCGGCCGCGGCGGGATCCGGCTGCTGGCCGACCTCGGCGAGCACGCCGCCGCCCACGCCGGACGCCTCCGGCTGCTCATGGACTCTCGGGACGACTGGACGCGTGTGGAGGCTGCGCGCGCGCACCACGCGGTCACCGGGGAGGTGGAGGCCGCGTCGGAGACGTTGTGCCGCGAGGTCTACGAGCTGGCGCGGGGCGGCTACCAGCCGGTGCGGTGGGCGGCCATGCGGTGCCTCGCCGCCATGGGCCCCGCACCTTCGCAGGTGCGCTGGGCGTTGCGCGAGATCCTGGACTCGGACCGCCGGCATCACGTCAACAGCGGATGGCGGGCCTTCGCCGAGGACCGCGAACTGCGCGCCCTGGCCGCACGACTCCTCGGGGAGCCAGCGGCTCAGTCGGAGTCCTCCAGGTCGCCTTCGACTTCGAGGTAGAGGCGCTTCAACGCGTCGAGGGTCTCCTGCTCCGGGTGCTCCCACATGCCGCGGTCGGCGGCTTCGAGGAGGCGTTCGGTGATGCCGTGCAGCGCCCACGGGTTCGACTCGTTGAAGAACGCCTGGTTCTCGGCGTCCAGCGCGTACGTCTGCGCGAGCTTCTCGTACATCCAGTCGGCGACGACCCCGGCGGTCGCGTCGTAGCCGAACAGGTAGTCGACGGTCGCGGCCAGCTCGAACGCGCCCTTGTAGCCGTGCCGCCGCATCGCCGCGAGCCAGCGCGGGTTGACGACGCGGGCGCGGAAGACGCGGGACGTCTCCTCGTCGAGCGTGCGGGTGCGGACGGCGTCCGGACGGGTGCTGTCGCCGATGTAGGCCTTCGGCGCCCTGCCGGTCAGCGCCCGCACGGTCGCGATCATGCCGCCGTGGTACTGGAAGTAGTCGTCGGAGTCGGCGATGTCGTGCTCGCGCGTGTCGGTGTTCTTCGCGGCGACGCTGATCCGCCGGTAGGCGTTCTCCATGTCGCCGCGCGCCGGGACGCCGTCCAGCCCGCGCCCGTAGGCGTAGCCGCCCCACACCGCGTACACCTCGGCGAGGTCGGAGTCGTCGCGCCAGTTCCGGCTGTCGATCAGCGGCAGGATCCCGGCCCCGTACGCGCCGGGCCGCGACCCGAACACCCGCAGCGTCGCCCGCCGCTCGTCGCCGTGCGCCGCCGTGTCCGCCCGGACGTGCGCGCGGACGAAGTTCATCTCGTCGGGCTCGTCCTGGTCCGCCGCGATCCGCACGGCGTCGTCGAGCATCGCGACGGCGTGCGGGAACGCGTCGCGGAAGAACCCGCTGATCCGGATCGTGACGTCGATGCGCGGGCGGCCGAGCTCGCCGAGCGGCACCGGCTCCAGGCCGGTGACGCGGCGGGACGCCTCGTCCCACACCGGGCGGACGCCGAGCAGCGCCAGCACCTCGGCGATGTCGTCGCCGGACGTGCGCATCGCGCTGGTGCCCCACACCGACAGGCCGACCGAGCGCGGCCACTCGCCGGTGTCCTCGCGGTACCGGTCCAGCAGCGAGTCGGCCATCGCGCGGCCGGTGTCGTAGGCGAGCCGGGACGGGACGGCCTTCGGGTCGACGGAGTAGAAGTTCCGGCCGGTCGGCAGCACGTTGATCAGGCCGCGCAGCGGCGACCCGCTCGGCCCGGCCGGCACGTACCCGCCGTCGAGGGCGTGCAGCACCATGCCGATCTCGTCGCTGGTCCTCTCCAGTCGCGGGACGATCTCCGTCGCGGCGAACCGGAGGATGTCGGCGACCTGCCCGTCCGCGACGTCGGACGCGGCGGACGGGTCCCAGCCGCGCTCCTCCATCGCGGTGACCAGCGCGCGCGCCCGCTCCTCGACGGCGTCGACCTCGTTCCGGGAGCCGCCGTCCTCCTTCAGGCCGAGCGCCTCGCGCAGGCCGGGCAGCGTCACCGAACCGCCCCACATCTGCCGCGCCCGCAGCATCGCCAGCACCAGGTCGACGCGCGTCTCCCCGGCCGGGGCGGCGCCGAGGACGTGCAGGCCGTCGCGGATCTGGACGTCCTTCACCTCGCACAGCCAGCCGTCCACGTGCAGCAGGAAGTCGTCGAACTCGGCGTCGTGCGGACGGTCGTCCAAGCCGAGGTCGTGGTCCAGGCGGGCGGCCTGGATGAGGGTCCAGATCTGCGCGCGGATCGCGGGCAGCTTCGCCGGGTCGAGCGCCGCGATGTTCGCGTGCTCGTCGAGGAGCTGCTCCAGCCGCGCGATGTCGCCGTAGCTCTCCGCCCGCGCCATCGGCGGGATCAGGTGGTCGACGAGCGTGGCGTGCGCGCGCCGCTTGGCCTGCGTACCCTCGCCCGGGTCGTTCACCAGGAACGGGTAGACGAGCGGCAGGTCCCCGACCGCCGCGTCCGGCCCGCAGGACGCCGACATCCCGGCGGACTTGCCGGGCAGCCACTCCAGGTTCCCGTGCTTGCCGACGTGGACGATCGCGTCCGCGCCGAACTCGTCCGCGACCCACCGGTACGCCGCCAGGTAGTGGTGGCTCGGCGGAAGGTCCGGGTCGTGGTAGATCGCGACGGGGTTCTCGCCGAACCCGCGCGGCGGCTGCACCATCACGACGACGTTCCCGGACCGCAGCGCGGCGAGCACGATCTCGCCGTCCGGGTCTTGGGAGTCGTCCACGAACAGCTCGCCGGGCGGCGGGCCCCAGTGCCGCTCGATGCCGTCGCGCAGGTCCTGCGGGAGCGTCGCGTACCAGGCCTTGTACCGCGCCGCCGGGATGCGGACGGGGTTGCCGGTGAGCTGCGCCTCGGTCAGCCAGTCGGGGTCCTGCCCGCCCGCCGCGATGAGCGCGTGCATCAGCGCGTCGCCCTCGGCGGGCAGTTCGCCGCCGACGTCGTAGCCGCGCTCGCGCATCTCGGCGAGCAGCTTCACGACGCTGGCCGGGGTGTCGAGCCCGACCGCGTTGCCGATCCGCGCGTGCTTGGTCGGATACGCCGACAGCATCAGCGCGACCCGCTTGTCCTGCGCCGGGACGTGCCGCAGCCGCGCGTGCCGGACGGCGATCCCGGCGACCCGCGCGGCGCGCTCCGAATCGGCGACGTAGACGCTGAGGCCGTCCTCGTCGGTCTCCTTGAACGAGAACGGCACCGTGATGATCCGGCCGTCGAACTCCGGCACCGCCACCTGCGTCGCGGTGTCCAGCGGCGACAGGCCGTCGTCGTTGGCCTCCCACGCCGCGCGCTCGCTGGTCAGGCACAGCCCTTGCAGGATCGGGACGTCCAGCCCGGCGAGCGCGCCCACGTCCCACGCCTCGTCGTCGCCGCCCGCGCCCGCGAACGCCGGCTTCGTACCGCCCGCCGCGAGCACGGTGACGACCAGCGCGTCGGCCCGTCCGAGCGTGTCCAGGAGTTCCTTCTCGGCGGTGCGCAGCGACGCGCAGAACACCGGGAGCGCCTGCCCGCCCTTCGCCTCGATCTGCCGGCACAGCGCCTCGACGAACGCGGTGTTCCCGGCGAGGTGATGGGCGCGGTAGTACAGGACGCCGACGACCGGCCCCTCGCCCGACCGGCGCTCGCGCTCCAGCACGCCCCAGGTCGGGGTGGGCGCCGGGGGAGCGAACCCGAACCCGGTGAGCAGCACCGTGTCGGACAGGAAGGCGAACAGCTCGGCGAGGTTGCCGGGACCGCCGTGCGCCAGGTAGGCGTGCGCCTCGGCGCTCACCCCGGCGGGGACGGTCGACAGCTCCATCAGCTCGGCGTCCGGTGCCTGCTCGCCGCTGAGCACCACCACGGGACGCGGCCCCGCGAGCAGCGCGTCGAGGCCCTCCTCCCACGCGCGCCGGCCGCCGAGCAGCCGCACGACCACCAGGTCGGTGCCGTCCACGAGGGCGGGCAGGTCGTCCACGGACGTGCGGGCCGGGTTGGCGAGCCGGAAGCCGGCGCCGCTCGCGCGCGCACTGAGCAGGTCGGTGTCCGAGGTGGACAGCAGCAGGATCACGCGGATCGCGTCCTCACCCGGGGTCCTCGCCCCGAATCGCAGGTCAAGACAGCGGCGGCACGGAGTCTCCTGGCTCCCGGATCGGCGCTCGCCCCGGCCTTCCCGCTCGCGCGGTGGCCTTCGGTGGGGTCCGCTCCCCGGTGACAGTGGCGGGACCGCGCCGGATTCGCACCGGCTTCCTCCCTTGCCGCCGCCCACACCCTAACCCGATTCCTTCCGGCCCGGCGCGCCCGGGGGAGCACCGTGGGACGATCTTCCGATGCGACGGGAGAGCGAGCCGGTCTCGTGGCGGTTCCAGCGCTGGGCGGCGCCCGCCGGGCTGGCGGTCCTGGTCGCCGCCTCCATCGCCACGGTCGGTGCGACGGTGGGCGGAGAGACCCCGCAGACGGCAGGGCGTTTCGGCTACCAGGCACCGCGCTTCATGCTCAGCGCGGGACGGCAGGGGCCGTGGATCGAGGTGCGCACGCCGCCCACCGTGAACGGGCCCGGGCGCGTCGTCGACACGGTGCGGCCGCCGGACTCCGCGGGTGAGGTACAGGAGATCCTCGCCGGGCCGGGCGGGAGTTTCGTCGTCGCGGCGTCCCGGAGCGACCCGTGCGAGACGCGCCTCTTCCGGTTCCGGCTGACCGGTGACGGCCACGTGACCGGGCTCGCGCCGCTGCGCGGCGGCACCACGCCCGCGCTGGTCGCCGGCCTCGCGATGAACCGCCGAGGCGACCGGCTCGCCTACACGACCGCCCCCTGCGCGCCGCACAGTTTGGCCGCCGCGAGCCCGCCACGTGCCGCGCTGACCGTGCTGGACACCGCGACGGGGAGCCGCCGCACCTGGAGCGCGGCCGGGCCCTCGGTCATCGGCGAGATCGTCTGGGCCCGCGACGGGCGGACGCTCGGCTACGCCACCGGCGACGTCGTCCCCGGGGCCGGGCAGGACGCCGCCGTCCGGAACGTGACCGTCCGCGCGACCGACACCCGCGAAGGCGGGTCCGGCCTGCGCGAGGGGCGGGTCCTGTTCCGCGCGCCGGGCGGTCCGGGGGCGGTCTCGTCCGCCACCATGAGCCCGGACGGCCGGACCGGATACGGGCTCATGCGCCGGCCGGACGCCGTCGTCCTGTTCGCCTTCACCGAAGGGAGGCCGATGCGGGTCACCCAGACGATCTCGCGGAAGCCGGGCGAGGGCGTCGCGATCGGCCTCGTTTCGAGCGGGGAACCGCGTTATGCCTGCTTGAACGGCCTGGACGCGTTCGGCAGGGCCGTCGACGGCGCGTTCCAGACGACCTTCGCGGGGTTCGGGCACTGCGGCTCGGCGATGGCCTACTGAGCGGTCGCGTTCCCCGGTCCGGGTTAGAGTTCCGGCCGTGTCGTCGTCTTCGCGTTCGGAGCCGGACCGGTGTCCGGGGGCCCTGCGGGTGCATGCCGCCGCCGATGGGGGGCTGGCGCGCGTCCGGCTGCCCGGCGGCGCGCTCGCGCGGGCGCAGCTCGACGCGCTCGCCGCCGCCTCGCGCGAGCTGGGCGACGGCTTCCTCGAACTGACATCGCGTGCGAACCTGCAGATCAGGGGGCTCGCCGACGGGGCCGAGACCGAGCTGGGCGAGCGGCTTCGCGAGGCCGGGCTGCTGCCGTCCGCGACGCACGAACGCGTCCGCAACATCCTCGGCAGCGTGCTGACCGGACGCGACGGAGACGGGCTGCTGGACGCCCGGCCGGTCGTGGCGGCGCTGGACGCGGGCCTCTGCGCCGACCCGGAGCTCGCCGGCCTCCCCGGCCGGTTCCTGTTCGCGGTCGACGACGGGCGCGGCGACGTCATCGCGCTGCGCGCCGACGTCGGCCTGTACGCGGTGGCGCCGGACGCGTTCGCGCTGGTCCTCGCCGGAAAGGACAGCGGCCTGCGGGCCCGTCCCGAGGACGCCGCCGCGCTCGCGCTGGACGCCGCCCGCGCGTTCCTGCGCGTCCGGACGAGCGAATGGCGGCTCGCCGAACTCGGCCGCGACCTTCCGCTGGCGGGGGACCGGGCGGAGCCCGTGCCGGTTCCCGCGACCCCGCGCAGGACGCCGCTCGGCGCGATCCCGCAGCGGGACGGGCGGACGGCGTTCTCCGGGCTGGTCCCGCTCGGCCGCCTCGACCCGGCCGGGCTGGGCGCCGCCGGGGAGATCATTGTCACTCCGTGGCGGGGCGTCGTCATTCCCGGCGTCGCGGACATGTCACACTTCCCTGGCCTGGTCACCGGACCCGACTGGGCGGGGCTGACGTCCTGCGCGGGCCGTCCCGGCTGCGCGAAGTCGCTCACCGACGTGCGCGCGGACGCGGCCCGCGCCCGCCGCGCCGGCGGCGGCCTGCCGGTGCACTGGTCGGGCTGCGAGCGGCAGTGCGGGCGGCCCGCCGACCGGCACGTCGCGGTCGTGGCCGTCCCCGGCGGCTACGAGGTGCGGCTCGGCGGCGAGGTCCGCGCCCGGCCGCACGACCTGACGGCGACGGCGGCGGCCGCCGCCACGACACGGAGGAGCGAGTGATCGACTACGTCCGCGACGGCGCGGAGATCTACCGGCGGTCGTTCGCGACCATCAGGGCGGAGGCGGACCTCGCGGGGCTGCCGGACGACGTCGCCCGGGTCGCCGTCCGCATGATCCACTCGTGCGGGATGACCGACCTGGTCCGCGACCTGGACCACGCGCCCGGCGTCGTCGCGGCGGCCCGCGAGGCGCTGCTGGCCGGGCGCCCGATCCTGTGCGACGCGCAGATGGTCGCGGCGGGCGTCACCCGCCGGCGCCTCCCGGCGGGCAACGACGTGGTCTGCACGCTCGCCGACCCCCGCGTGCCCGCGCTCGCGGAGAAACTCGGCACCACCCGCAGCGCCGCCGCGCTGGAGCTGTGGCGGGACCGGCTCGGCGGCTCCGTCGTCGCGATCGGCAACGCGCCGACCGCGCTGTTCCGGCTGCTGGAGATGGTCGCGGACGGCGCGCCCCGGCCCGCCGCCGTGCTCGGGATCCCGGTCGGGTTCATCGGCGCGGCCGAGTCCAAGGACGCGCTCGCCGCGTCCGGCCTGCCGTACCTGGTGGTGCGCGGGCGGCGCGGCGGCAGCGCGATGACCGCCGCCGCGATCAACGCCATCGCCAGCGAGGAAGAGTGATGACCGGACACCTGTACGGGGTGGGGCTCGGCCCCGGCGACCCGGAACTGATCACGGTGAAGGCGGCCCGGCTCGTGGAGTCCGCGGACGTGGTCGTGCACCACGCGGCGCGGCACGGGCGCAGCATCGCCCGCCGCATCGCGGCCCCCCACCTGCGCGAAGGGCAGATCGAGGAAGCGCTGATCTACCCGGTCACCACCGAGAGGACCGACGACTACCGCGCCGTGCTGGAGGAGTTCTACGAGCGGTGCGCGGCACGGCTCGCCGAGCACCTCGACGCCGGACGCGACGTCGTCGTGCTGTGCGAGGGCGACCCGTTCTTCTACGGCTCGTACATGCACCTGCACAAGCGGCTCTCCGGCCGGTACCCGACGACGGTCGTGCCCGGCGTGACGTCGGTGAGCGCCGCGTCCGCCGAGCTGGGCCGCCCCCTCGTGGAGCGCGACGAGGTGCTGACCGTCCTGCCCGGCACGCTGCCGCCCGACGACCTGGCCCGCCGCCTCGCCGTGACCGACTCGGCCGCCGTGCTGAAGCTCGGCCGGACGTTCGGCGGCGTCCGCGCGGCCCTGGACGAGGCGGGCCGCCTGGACGACGCCTGGTACGTCGAGCGCGCCACCACCGACGGGCAGCGGGCGCTGCCGCTCGCCGACGTCGACCCGGAGACCGTCCCGTACTTCTCCGTCGCGATCCTGCCGAGCCGCGTGCACGAGCGGACCCGCCGCGAGCTGCCGGAACCCGCCGCGCCGGGGGAGGGACGCGGCGAGGTCGCGATCGTCGGGCTCGGCCCGGCGGGCCGCGAATGGCTCACCCCCGAGGCGCAGGACGCCCTCGCCACCGCCGACGACCTCGTCGGATACGCCCCCTACCTGGCGCGGGTGCCCGCGAACCCCCGGCAGGAGCGGCACGCGTCCGACAACCGGGTCGAGTCGGAGCGGGCCGAGTTCGCGCTCGCGCTGGCCGAGCGGGGACGCCGCGTGGCGGTGGTGTCGTCGGGCGACCCGGGCGTGTTCGCCATGGCCGCCGCCGTGCTGGAGGTCGCCGCCGAGGAGCGCTGGAAGGACGTCCCGGTGCGGGTCCTGCCGGGGCTGACCGCCGCGAACGCCGTCGCGTCCCGGATCGGCGCGCCGCTCGGGCACGACTACTGCGTGCTGTCGCTGTCGGACCGGCTGAAGCCGTGGGACGTCATCGCGTCCCGCCTCGCCGCCGCCGCTGCCGCCGACCTGGTCATCGCGATCTACAACCCGGCGTCGAAGACCCGGACGGAGCAGGTCGCCAAGGCCCGCGACGTGCTGCTGGAGCACCGCTCGCCGGACACGCCGGTCGTCATCGGGCGCGACGTCGGCGGGCCGGAGGAGAGCGTCCGGGTGGTCCGGCTCGGCGACCTCGACGCGGACGGCGTCGACATGCGGACGCTGCTGCTGGTCGGCTCGTCGCAGACGACGGTCGCCGAGCGCGGCGACGGCCGCACCACCGTGTTCACGCCGCGCCGCTACCCGGCATGAGCGAGCCAGGCCACCGCTTCCTCGACCGTCGCGGCGATCGGGACGCCGACCGGCGCGGGCGGCCGGTCGACCATGACGACCGGGACGCCGAGGGTGCGGGCGGCGGTGAGCTTGGCGGAGGTCATCGCGCTGCCGCTGTCCTTGGTGACCAGCGCGTCGATCGCGTGCTCGCGCATCAGCGCCAGCTCCTCGTCGACGGTGAACGGCCCGCGCGCGAGGACCGTCTCCATCCGCGGCGGCAGCGGCGGCTCCGGCGGGTCGACGGACCGGACGAGGAACCAGCGGTCCGCGTCGCCCGCGAACGCGGCGAGGTTCTTGCGGCCGGTGGTCAGGAAGACGCGCTCGCCGGGCAGGTCCGCGGCGGCGGCCTCCAGCGACGGGACGCGCCGCCAGTCGTCGCCGGGCCCCTCCGTCCAGCCGGGGCGGCGCAGCACCAGCAGCGGGACCCCGGTCCGCTCCGCCGCGACGACGGCGGACTCGGTCATCAGCGCGGCGAACGGATGCGTCGCGTCGACGACCGCGCCGATCCGCTCGCCGCGCAGCCACGCCGCGAGCCCGTCCGGCCCGCCGAACCCGCCGATGCGGGTGCGGCCCGGCGGCAGGTCGGGATCGGCCGTCCGGCCCGCCAGCGAGCTGATCACGTCGTAGCGGGGGTCGGCGGCGAGGGCCCCGGCCAGCCGCCGCGCCTCGCCGGTCCCGCCGAGCAGCAGCACCCGCAGGCGCTCTTCCCCGTGCGGGGTCTCTTCCACGGGCAGGGTCACTTCACCAGGGTATTGCCGTGAGCGATCTCCGTTACGGCTGGACGACCGGCGCGTGCGCGACGGCCGCGACCAAGGCCGCGCACGCCGCGCTGCTCACGGGCGAGTTCCCCGACCCCGTCGAGATCACGCTGCCGAAGGGGCAGACGCCCGCGTTCGCGCTGGCCGTCGAGGAGCTCGGCGACGGGTTCGCGACGGCCGGGATCGTCAAGGACGCCGGCGACGACCCCGACGTCACGCACGGCGCGCTCGTCCGCTCGACCGTCCGGCCGGGCCCGCCGGGCGGCGGCGTCGTGTTCCGCGCGGGTCCGGGGGTCGGCACGGTCACCCGTCCCGGCCTGCCCCTCGACGTGGGCGAACCGGCGATCAACCCGGTGCCGCGCCGGATGATGCGGGAGGTCCTCGGCGACGCCGACGTCATCGTGGAGATCTCCGTCGACGGCGGCGAGGAGCTGGCGCGCCGGACGTGGAACCCGCGCCTCGGCATCCTCGGCGGGCTGTCGATCCTCGGCACGACCGGCGTCGTCGTCCCGTACTCCTGCTCGGCGTGGATCGACAGCATCCGGCGCGGCGTGGACGTCGCGCGGGCGATGGGGCGCGAGCACGTCGCGGGCGCGACCGGCAGCACGTCCGAGAAGGTCGCCGCCGACCTGTACGGGCTGCCGGAGGACGCGCTGCTCGACATGGGCGACTTCGCCGGGGCCGTGCTGAAGTACCTGCGCCGCCATCCGGTGCCGAGGCTGACGATCGCCGGCGGCATCGGCAAGCTCGCGAAACTCGCCGCCGGGCACCTCGACCTGCATTCCAAGCGCTCGCAGGTCGACTTCGGCGTCCTCGCGGCCATGGTCGGCGACGCGGACACCGCGGAGCGCGTCCGGGGCGCCAACACCGCCCTCGACGCCCTCCAGATCTGCCGGCGCGCCGGCGTCCCGCTCGGTGACCTGGTCGCGGCCCGCGCCCGCGAAACCGCCCTCGCCACCTTACGCGGCGCCCCCGTCGCCGTCGACGTCATCGTGATCGACCGTGCCGGCACGATCGTCGGGCGCGCCGGCCCGTGAACGCGGTCAGCGGCAGCGGGCGGCGGAGTAGAGGTGGCTGTCGGTGAACTTCGCGGCGGTCAGGACGCGGCCGACGATGATCACCGCGGTGCGCCGGATGCCCGCCTCCCGCACCTTGGCGGTGATGTCGGCGAGCGTGCCGCGGACGATCACCTCGTCCTCGCGGGACGCGTAGGCGACCACGGCGACCGGGCAGTCCCCGCCGTAGTTCGGGACCAGCTCGTCCACCACCGGCTCGATCCGCTGGACGGCCAGGTGCAGCACCATCGTCGCGCCGCTCCGGCCGAGCGTCGCGAGGTCCTCGCCCGGCGGCATCGGTGTCGCCCGCGCCGACGTGCGGGTCAGCACCACGGTCTGCGCCACCTCCGGGACGGTCAGCTCCCGGCCCAGCGAGGCCGCCGCCGCCGCGAACGCGGGCACGCCCGGCGTCACGTCGTACGGCACGCCCGCCGCGTCCAGCCGCCGCATCTGCTCCGCCATCGCGCTGAACACCGACGGGTCGCCCGAATGCAGCCGCGCCACGTCCTGCCCGCGCTCGTGGGCGGCGACGAGCTCGGCGACGATGTCGTCCAGCACCATGCTCGCCGTGTTCACCAGGCGCGCCCCCTCCGGGCACCACCCCAGCACCTCCGGCGGGACGAGGCTCCCCGCGTACAGGCACACCGGCGACGCCGCGACCAGGTCCCGGCCGCGGACGGTCATCAGGTCGGCGGCGCCCGGCCCGGCGCCGATGAAGTGCACGGTCACCGGCCGTCCCCCCGCGTCGCCGCCCACTGCGTCACCGGCATCATCGGCCGCCAGCCGGTGAACCCGCCGACCGCCCCGGCGCGCCCGATCTCGATCCTGGTCAGGTCGCCGCCGAGCCGCTCGCGCGCCTGCGTCACCACCCGCTCCGACTCGATCGTGACGGCGTTGACGACCAGCCTTCCGCCCGGCCGCAGCGCCTCCCAGCACGCCTCCACCATCCCCGGCGCGGTGACGCCGCCGCCGATGAACACCGCGTCCGGCGCGCCGAGGCCCGCCAGCGCGGCGGGCGCCTCCCCGACGACGACCCGGATCCCCGGCACGCCGAGGGCCCGCGCGTTCGCCTCGATCCGCTCGGCGCGCCGCGGCCGCTCCTCGATCGCGATCGCCCGGCACGACCGGTGCGCGCGCATCCACTCGATCCCGATGCTGCCGGCGCCGGCCCCGACGTCCCACAGCAGCTCGCCCGGCACCGGCCCCAGCCGCGCCAGGGTGATCGCCCGGACCTCCCGCTTGGTGATCTGCCCGTCGTGGTCGTAGGAGTCGTCCGGCAGGCCCGGCACGACCGGCGTCCCGGGGCCCTCGCAGCGGATCGCGACGACGTTGAGCGCGGCCGGATCGTCCGGGACGGGGCCGACGCGCTCGTCCTCCGCGCCCAGCCGCTCCAGGACGGTCACCTCGCTGCCGCCGTAGCCGCGCTCGTCCAGCAGCGCCCTGACCTCGGCGGGCGTGTCCGCGCCCGCGCTCAGCACCAGCACCCGCCGCCCCGGCGCCAGCACCGCGGTCAGCACCGACAAGGGACGCCCCACCGCGCTGACGACCTCGGTGTCCTCCACCGGCCAGCGGAGCCGCGCGCACGCCAGCGACAGCGACGACGCGTGCGGCACCACCCGCACCCGCTCCGCGCCCAGCAGCCGGACCAGCGTCGTCCCCACCCCGTAGAACATCGGGTCGCCGCTCGCCGCGACCGCGATCCGGCGGCCCCGGTGCGCCTCGAACAGCGACGGCAGCCCCGGCAGCATCGGCGACGGCCACAGCGCCCGCTCGGCGTCCAGCGACGGCAGCAGCCCGAGCTGCCGCGGCCCGCCCATGATCACGTCCGCCTTGCGGAACGCGTCCCGGGCGGGCTCGGTGAGGCCGTCCCAGCCGTCCGCGCCCATCCCGACGACCCAGACGTCCGGCGCCGCCGGCGCGTCCACCGGCGCGTCCACCTGGAGGTCCGGGCGGGTGATCCCGTCAGACATTGCCGAGCACCCGCCCGACCGCGATCTCGATCACGACCCGCTGCGGGTTGGCGCGCGGCGGCTTGTACCGCTCGGCGTACCGGCGCTCGGCGTCCGCGACGGCGGCGGCGTCCGTCCGCAGGACGGCCCGGCCCTCGACCGTGACCCAGTGCCGGCCGTCCACCTGGCTCACCGCGACCGGCAGCCCCGCCTCGCCCGCCGCCCGCACGTGCCGCGCCTTCGCCGACCCCGCCGAGGTGATCACGCGCACCAGCCCGGCGCCCGCGTCCAGCGTGGCGCCCACCGGCACCGCGTGCGGCGTGCCGTCCGGCCGGACCGTGACCAGCGTGCACACCCGGCGCTCCCGCCAGAACTCCCGGACCCGCTCGTCGTCCAGGCTCAGCCGGTGTCGTGTCCCCTGCATCTCGTCCTCTCGTCCGGGTGAGCAGCAGGATCCCAGAAACCGGCGGCGGTTCGCGCGCCGGGCGGGTCAGGCGGCCGCCAGCCGCGCGCACAGCGCCGGGACGGCCTCCCCGATCGGCTCCCGGACGACCTCGTCGGCGAGGTCGTCGTAGGGCGTCGGGTCGCGGTTCACGATGATCAGCCGGGCGCCGCACTCGGCCGCGATCGCGCACAGCCGCGCCGCCGGGTCCACGGTCAGCGAACTGCCGATCGCCACGAACACCTCCGACGCGCGGGCGATGTTCCCGGCCAGCGACAGCACGTCCGCGTCGAGGTACTGGCCGAACAGCACGATCCCCGGCTGCAGCACGCCGCCGCAGCCCGGGCAGGACGGATCGTCCTCGCCGCGCGCCAGGACCTCGGCGGTCGGTGCGGACGCGCGGCAGCGCAGGCACGACGTGGTGGCCATGCCGCCGTGCAGCTCCAGCACCTTGCGGGGCGTCGAGCTGGCCTTCTGGTGCAGGCCGTCGACGTTCTGGGTGAGGATCCGGACGGCGGCGGCCTTCTCCAGTTCGGCGAGCGCGCGGTGCGCCGCGTTGGGGCGGGCGTCCGCGTGGAGGTCGAGCGTGCGCCAGAACCGGCGCCTGGCCTCGGCGTCGTTGACGAAGTGCTTCCGCGTGAACAGGCGGGCCAGTTCGGGGTCCCGGGTCCACACGCCGGACGGGCCCCGGTAGTCCGGGATGCCGGAGTCCGTGGAGATTCCCGCGCCGGTCAGCACGGCGATTCGTGCGGTCATGGGGGAGAACGTACGGGCCGGGAGGTGACAGGGTCACCCCGTTTTCCGCGCTGGCGGACATATGCCGTCATATGATTAGTTAGCGCAAGAAACTATCTCTGGGGAGGGGAGAGCGTGCCGACCAAGCACTATCCGTGGATCGCGCTGAGCAACACGACGCTGGGCATGCTGCTCGCGACGGTCAACTCCTCGATCGTGATCATCTCGCTGCCGGCGATCTTCCGCGGGATCCATCTGAACCCGCTGGAACCGGGCAACGTCAGCTACCTGCTGTGGATCCTGATGGGCTACATGCTCGTCTCCGCGGTGCTGGTGGTGACGCTCGGCCGGCTCGGCGACATGTTCGGGCGCGTCCGGATGTACAACGCCGGCTTCGCGGTCTTCACGGTCGGGACGATCGTGCTCGGGCTGGACCCGCTGCACGGCAGCGCCGGCGCCGTCTGGCTCATCGCCTGGCGGGTGTTCCAGGGCATCGGCGGCGCCATGCTCATGGCCAACTCCGCCGCGATCCTCACCGACGCGTTCCCGGCCGGCCGGCGCGGCATGGCGATGGGCGTCAACCAGGTCGCCGGCATCGCCGGGAGCTTCCTCGGCCTGGTCGCGGGCGGCCTGCTCAGCGAGGTCAACTGGCGGCTCGTGTTCTTCGCCTCCGCCCCGATCGGGCTGATCGGGACCGTCTGGGCGTACCGCAGCCTGATCGAGACCGCCACCCGGGCCGTCCGCGCCAGGATCGACTGGATCGGCAACGCGACCTTCGCGGTCGGGCTGACCGCGCTGCTGGCCGCGATCACCTACGGGATCCAGCCGTACGGCGGCCACGACATGGGCTGGACGAACCCGTGGGTGCTGGCGGGCGTCATCGGCGGTGTCGTGGTCCTCGCGGTCTTCTGCTACATCGAGACCAAGGTCGACGAGCCGATGTTCCACCTCGACCTGTTCAGGATCCGCGCGTTCGCGGCCGGGAACGCGGCCGGGCTGCTCGCCGCGATCTCCCGCGGCGGCATGCAGTTCATGCTGATCATCTGGCTGCAGGGCATCTGGCTGCCGCTGCACGGCTACGACTTCGAGGACACCCCGCTGTGGGCCGGCATCTACCTGCTGCCGCTGACCCTCGGGTTCCTCGTCGCCGGGCCGATCTCGGGCCACCTGTCCGACCGCTACGGGGCCCGCGCGTTCGCCTCCGGCGGGCTGCTGCTGTCCGCGCTGGCGTTCCTCGGCCTGCTGCTGATCCCGACGGACTTCAATTACGGGGTCTTCGCGCTGCTGATCTTCCTCAACGGGGTCGGCTCCGGGCTGTTCGCCGCGCCCAACACCACCGCGATCATGAACTCGGTGCCGGCCGGGCAGCGCGGCGCCGCGTCCGGCATGCGCGCCACCTTCATGAACGCGGGCATGGTGCTGTCGATCGGGGTGTTCTTCTCGCTGATGATCGCCGGGCTGTCGAACTCGCTGCCGAAGACGCTGACCGGCGGGCTGACCTCGCACGGCGTCGCGCCCGACGTCGCCGCGCGGGTCGGCGGGACGCCGCCGGTCGGCACGCTGTTCGCGGCGTTCCTCGGCTACAACCCGATCCAGAACCTGCTGGAGCCCTTCCACGCGCTGGCGGGCATGAACCCGCACGACGTCGCCACGCTGACCGGCCGGTCGTACTTCCCGCACCTGATCGCCGACCCGTTCCACCACGGCCTGGTGATCGTGTTCAGCATGGCGATCGCGATGTCGCTGATCGCGGCGCTGGCCTCGCTGCTGCGCGGCCGCCGCTACGTCCACGACGACAGCGCGGCGGACGCGCCGGAGCCGGTGAAGGCCGGGAAGGACGCCTCCTGAACCGGCGAGACCGCCCCCTCCCGGCGGACCGCTGACGCGGCCCGCCGCACTCGGCCCCGCCCCGGAACCCCCGGCCGCGCCCTGCGGCCGGGGGTTCCGTTCTGCGGCCTACTGCTTCGCCGGCTCCGGGCAGGACCCGGTGGTGGCGGTGGGGCTCGGCGCGGGCGCCGGATCGCGCTCGGGGACGCCCGGGCCGGTCCGGCGCAGGTTGTGCTTCTTCATGACCGCCTGCAGGTCGGGGTTGCCGTCGCGGCCGTCGGCGTCGGCGAGCGCGGGGCACGCCCAGGCGTCCTGCCGGCCCCACGAGTAGCTGATGTCGAACGCGGGCCGCGGGACGAGCCGGTCCCACCGGGCGAGGATCGCCTTCATCTCGCCCGCGGCCGGCAGCCGCCAGTTCTTCTCCCCGTCGCTGCAGGACTGCCCGAACGTCTGGAACACCGGCACGATCATCTTCGTGGAGAACCCGGCCCGGGTCGCCTGGCCGACCATCGTGTCGATCGCCTTCAGGTCGCATCCGTCGTGGCCGGAGCGGCACGGGTAGGGGTCCAGCCCGATCAGGTCGAGGTGGGTCTCGGACGGCTTGAGCGGCCCCATCGGCCAGTCGGTCAGCGACGCGAACGCCTTCTGGCCCGGCGCGTACCGGTGCACGATGTCGGCGCGCTGCCGCAGCTTCCCGGCGATGCCGGGGCACTGGTCGGGGTTCGGCTCGTCGGACAGGTACCAGCCGTACACGCGGTCGTCGCCCGCGAACCGCTTCACCGTGCCGGCGAACGCCGACGCGCTGTTCTGCTGGAAGTCCCCGCAGGTGGTGTTGCCGACCCACAGCAGCGCGCGGCCGCCCTTCGGCAGCGCGGCGAGGTCGCCGGCGTCGGGGTCCACGTCGAACAGGTCGTAGCCGAGCGCCGCGGCCTTCGCGCGGTCGCCCGCCGGCATGTTCAGCGCGGCGTGCAGGGTTCCGGTGACGAGGGGGGCGGCGGCGGGACGGGCGGCGGCGTCGCCCGGCGAGGGGGCGACGAGGTACCCGGTGACGGCGCCGCCGGCGGCGGCCGCGGCGGCCACCGCGAGCAGTTGCGTCTTCATGATGTCTCCCGGCATCGCTGACGCGGCATGGGCATGAGATGCGCGTCCAGCGTCGCACGGGAACGGGGCGGATCACGGGGGAAACCGGCCGAGGGCCGCGATGACCCCGGAAACGGACGGGACCGGCCGCCTTTTCGGACGGCCGGTCCCGGGACGAGCGGTGCGCTCGCGGTGCCGGTGGTGCGGAAGGGTCAGACGCGCCAGGAGCGGACGAGCTCGTCCAGCGCCGCCTGGTCGTAGACGATGCCCTGCTCGCCGAGCTCCCGGGCGACGAGCTCGCCGTCGCCGTGGTGCTTGGCCAGCAGCCGGTACACCGCGTAGGGGAACCAGTGGTTGTCGCTGATCCGCCGGATCTCGGCCTCGTCGCAGGTGTAGCCCTCGGCGCGCACCTCGTCGAGCGTCGCGGCGATGTCGCCGTGCCGCCGTTCGAGGATGTCGATGACGATGGTGCGCAGGTTCTCCGGGTCGGGGCCCGGGGCGGGCTCCTCGTGCGGGACGCCGACCGCGCTGCGGCCGTTGAGGCTCCCGCGCGCGGCGGCGCTGACCACGGCCAGCTCCGGCTCCGGCTCGGGCGCCGGGACCGGCTCGGGTTCGCGGGCCGCGGCGGGCGGGGCCGCGGCGGAGGGGGCGGACGGCGCCGGGGCGGCGGCGGCCGGCTCGGCCTCGCGGGCCCCGGCGGCCGCCGAGCCGTTCGCGGTGCCCGACTCGATCGCCTTGCCGGAGTGGCCGGGCACCTGGATCTGCGGGAACGGCCCGGTGTTGCGCAGCGGCATCAGCGTGATCTGCTGCAGCGTGACCGGTCCGGCGATGGCGCGCGGCGCGGGCTCGGCGGGCTTCGGCTCCTCCTCTTCCGCGGACTGGCGCGAGACGTACCGGTGCAGTGTTCGCAGCAGGACGAACAGGCCGAGCATCGACACGATCGGCGGGACCGCGGCCGTCGCCTGGTAGGAGAACGACCGGTGCCCGACGTGCCCCACGTTGAAGATGAGGCTGGCCGTCCAGCCCGCGAGGGCGATGGCGAGCGGCAGGAAGAAGTCGAGCCAGCTCATCATGTCCCGGCGGCGCAGCACGAAGGCGTCGACGGCGAGCAGGAAGAGGCCGAGCTCGCCCACGATGATGAACAGGTCGACCAGCAGCGGGAACGAGTCGGCCTTCCATCCGCGCAGGCCGTGTTCCAGCGCCCAGTGGTAGAGCCCGGCGTAGGACTGGGCGAAGCCGCCCGCGGTCGCGGTCATGACCGCGATCGCCATGAAGGCGATGGCCCCCCACCGTGTGATGACCTGTACCCGGTTGGCAGCGCTCATGCGGCAGGTGCTCCAGATTGTCTTACCTAACCAAATGTGATCGGTGGGAGACTATCCATTCGCTGCGCGTTTCGTGGGGGATTCCAGTTACGTCTGTGTACCGTTCGCCCTCTACCGGACCCGCGGGGACGAAACCGAACCCGGTGGACGGCCTGGCCGGCGGGCCGCCGAGCGGTGCCGGGGCGAGGCGGCTGCCCGAATCGGGCCGGCGGCGTGCATCGATCCGGGGATCCGGGGAACGGCGACAGAAGCGAGCGATTTGAGTGAAATGTCGATTTCGTCGCGGGAGAACCCCGGGGGAGGGGGACACGATGAGCGACGCGGACGACGTGCTCGGGGCCGCGCTGCCGCTGGAGTACGAAGAGGACCTGGACCCGCTGCTGGACCGGATCGGCGACGCGTCCTGCGTGCTGATCGGCGAGGCCAGCCACGGCACCCACGAGTACTACGCCTGGCGGGCCGCGATCACCCGCCGGCTGATCGCCGAGCGCGGCTTCTCCTTCGTGGCCGTCGAGGGCGACTGGCCGGACTGCCGCCGCGTCGGGCGGTCGGTCACGCTGGCGCCCGGCGGCGCGGAGGACCCGCGCACCGCCCTGAACGCCTTCGAACGCTGGCCCACCTGGATGTGGGCCAACGACGAGACCGTCCGGTTCTGCCGGTGGCTGCGCGAGCACAACGCCGGCCTGCCGCCCGACGAGCGCGCCAGCTTCTACGGGCTGGACGTCTACAGCCTGTGGGAGTCGCTGCGGGCCGTGGTCGACCACCTGGCCGAGCACCGTCCCGAGTACCTGCAGACGGCACTGGAGGCCTACCGCTGCTTCGAGCCGCACGGCGAGGACCCCCGGTCCTACGGGTGGAACACCGCGCTGGTCCCGGACGGGTGCACCGAGGAGATCATGGCGCTGCTCACCCGGCTGCGCCGCCCGGTCTCGCACGGCGACTCCCGCGACCCCGACGAGGAGCTGGACGTCCGGCAGAACGCCGAGATCGCGGCGGGCGCCGAGCGCTACTACCGCACCATGATCGGCGGCGGGCCGGAGTCGTGGAACGTCCGCGACGTGCACATGGCGGACACCCTCGACCGGCTGACGGACTTCCACACCCACGGCGGCCAGACCGGCAAGGGCGTCGTGTGGGCGCACAACACCCACGTCGGCGACGCCCGCGCCACCGACATGGCGGACGCGGGCATGGTGAACCTCGGGCAGCTCGCGCGCGAGCGGCGCGGCCGGGACCGCGTCGTCCTCGTCGGGTTCGCGGGCGGCCCCGGCGAGGTGGTCGCCGCGCCGAGCTGGGGCGACCCGATGGAGGTCATGACCGTCCCGCCGCCGGCGCACGGGTCGCTGGAGGAGGTGCTCGCGCGGTCGGAGCTGCACCGCGGCCTGTTCGTGGTGCCGCCCGAACGCGACATGCCCCGCTTCCTCACCGGGACGCTCGGGCACCGCGCGATCGGCGTCGTCTACGATCCGGACCGCGACCCGCGCCAGTACGTCCCGACGCGGCTCGCCGACCGGTACGACGCCCTGTGCTGGTTCCGGATCACCTCCGCGCTCGCCCCGCTGCACCTGGAGGCGGCGCGGCGCGGCGAGCTGGAGACCATGCCGACGGGCGTGTGAGGAGCGCCGCAGGCGCATGAGCAGGGCCGACGCAGGGAGACGGGCATGACGCTGACCATGGGCCCCGGGCCGCTCGCCGGATCGCCCGGCGACGACGTCAACTTCCGCATCGAGGGGCCGAAGCACCGCCATGCACGACTTCCCGCGCCGGGTGCACGCCCGCTTCGGCGGGGAGGTGGTCTTCGACACCGAGCGGGGGAAGCTGCTGCACGAGACGGGGCTGCTGCCCGTCCTGTACGTCCCCGAGGAGGACGTCCGGACGGACCTGCTGGAGCGGACCGGCCACAGCACGCACTGCCCGTTCAAGGGAGACGCCGCGTACTGGACGATCCGCGCCGGCGGCCGCGCCGCGGAGAACGCGGTGTGGGGCTACCCGGAGCCGCTGCCCGAATCGTCCTGGCTGCGCGGCTACATGGCCTTCTACTGGAAGCCGATGGACGCCTGGTACGACGAGGACGAGGAGGTGCACGGGCACCTGCGCGACCCGTTCCACCGGGTCGACGCGCGCGCCACGTCCCGGCACGTCCGGGTGCTGCTGGGCGGGGAGGTCGTCGCGGAGAGCGAGCATCCGATGCTGCTGTCGGAGACGGGCCTGCCCAACCGGTTCTACATCCCGGCCGCGGACGTGCGCCGCGAGCTGCTGACCCGCAGCGACAAGCGCACGGTCTGCCCCTACAAGGGCCAGGCGACGTACTGGTCGCTGGACGGGGCCGAGAACGCGGCCTGGTCCTACGAGGAGCCGCTCACCGACGCGGCGAAGATCGGCGGCTACCTCAGCTTCGACCACGAGGCGGTGACCGTCGAGTCCGAGCCGCCGCCCGGCACGTGAGCGCGCCGCCGGACGTCGCGGTCGCCGGGCAGATCGTCCGCGACCTGGTGCTCGTCGTCGACGAGGCGCCGGGCCCCGGCGGCTCGGCGGACGTGCGGCGCCGCCGGGAGATGCTCGGCGGCAAGGGCGCGAACCAGGCGGTCGCGCTGGCGCAGCTCGGCATGCGGCCGGCGCTGGTGGGCGTCGTCGGCGACGACGACGCGGGCCGCGACGTGCTCGGCCAGGCGCGCCGTGACGGCGTCGACGTGTCCCGCGTGGTGCGCCGCGCCGGCGCCGGGACGGGCCTGATCGTCGACATCGTCGACGGCGCGGGCCGATGGCGCTACCTGGAGGACACGCCGCCTCCCGTCCTGCTCACCGAGGCCGACGTCGCGGCGGCCGGTCCGCTGCTGCGGGCCGCGCCGTGGACGGCCGTCCAGCTGCAGCAGCCGCCGGGGGCGGTGCGGGCGGCCGTCGAGCTCGCGCGGGGCAACCGGATCGTGCTGGACGGGGCGCCGTCCGAGGACGACCGCGACGACCTGCTCGCCGCCGCGTTCCTCGTCCGTGCCGACGCGCGCGAGGCCGCGATGCTGGCCGGCGCCCCGATCGGCTCGGCGGAGGAGGCCGCGCGGCTCGGCGCGGACCTCGTCCGGCGCGGCCCGTCGCTGGTCGCGCTGGCCGTGGAGGACGCGAACGTCTTCGTCTGGGAGGGCGGCGGGGCCGTCGTGCCGCTGGACGACACGCCCGTCACCGACACGACGGGCGCGGGGGACGCGCTCACCGCCGCGCTGATCGCCGCGCTCGCCCGCGGGGAGCCGCCGGAGCGCGCCGCCCGGTTCTCGGCGGCGGCGGCCGGTGCGACCGTCGGACGTCCCGGCGGCCGTCCGGCCCTGAGCTTCGAGGGCGTGGGGGCGCGCGCGGGCCTGTGACGGGCGCGCGCGGGCCTGTGACGGGGGCGCGCGGGGCCGGTTTGCCGGACACCGGTTTACCGGGCAGGTGACAGCGGGCATGTCAAGGTTCCCGGCGACCGGTAAGGAGGACGGCCTTGCCCCCCTCGTCCCCGTCCGTTCCCCGGCCCGGGTTCTGGGCCGCGCTCGACTCCGCGCAGCGGACCGCGCTGCGCGCCGCCGCACGGCCGCGCCAGTTCCCGGTCAAGGCGCCGCTGGTCTACCAGGGCGACGAGTCCGACCACGTGATCATCATCGAGCGGGGCTGGGCGAAGGTCACCTCGACCACCGAGGACGGCCACGACGTGGTGCTGGCCGTGCGCGGGCCCGGCGACCTGCTCGCGGAGAGCGCGGTGCTCGGCGGCCGCACCCGCTCGGCGACGGTGACGGCGCTGTCCCCGGTGCGCGCGCTGGTCGTCCCGGCGGGCCGGTTCACCGGGTTCCTGGACGCGCACCCGGACGTGTGGATGCTCGTCACCGGCACGTTCGTGCAGCGCATCGACGACTCCGACCGGCGGCTGCGCGCGCACGTCGCCAGCCGGGGCACCCAGCGGCTCGCGCGGCTGCTGGCGGACCTCGCCGAGCGGTCGGCGCAGCACGTCGCGCCCGCGCCGGACGGGTCGATCGCGATCGGGCCGCCGCTGTCCCAGGAGGAGCTCGGCAGCTGGATGGACGCCTCCCGCGAGACGGTCGCGCGGGCGATGACGGGCCTGCGGGCCGCGGGGCTGATCCGCACCGGCTGGCGCAGGATCACCGTCGTCGACCTGCCGGGCCTGCGCGCGTTCGCGGACGAGGAGCCGCCCGGCTAGCGGCCTGGGCGGCGCGGGTCAGTGCTCCGCGATGCGCCGCCGCGCCTCCTCCCAGCCGATGGGCAGGTCGGCGGCCTTCGCCTGCCAGAAGACGAACGTGGAGCCGCGCATCACCGCGCGCTTGGCCCGCATTGAGGACCGGTGCGGCTCGGCGGCGGCGTAGGCCCGGATCGCCTGCTCGTCGCGCCAGGCGGACAGCGTCCAGAACGTCCGCTTCAGCAGCTGGGCCTTCAGGGCGACCCCGTGCGCGCCGTCGGACCGGCGGGCCTGGCGCAGCAGGGACATCGAGGTGAGGAGGAAGCCCGGCACGTGGCGCAGCGAGCGCACCTCGAGCCGGGACGCCATGACGGTGACCTCGGCGTCGGCGCCGGGGGCATGGACGGGGATCCAGGGCAGGGTCGGCATGGCACGGGTCCTTCGCTCGGACATCATCTTGTCGTTGACTAGATTGCCCCCGCGCCGCGAACTTGTCAATGACAAGATAGGATCGGCGGCATGAGCGACGACGCCTACCACCACGGCGATCTGCGGCGGGCCGTCATGGCGGCCGCCGTGGACGCGATCGCCGAATCCGGACCGGCCACCTGGAGCCTGCGCGAGCTGGCCCGCCGCGCGGGCGTCTCGCACGCCGCCCCCGCCCACCACTTCGGCGACAAGGCCGGGCTGCTCACCGCCGTCGCCGCCGAGGGGTACGCCCTGTTCGCCGACGCGCTCGAGGCCGCCGGCGACGACTTCCACGACGTCGGGCTCGCCTACATCCGCTTCGCCGTCGGCCACCGCGCGCACTTCGAGGTCATGTTCCGGCCCGAGCTGTACCGCGCCGACGACCCCGAGGTCGCCGCCGCCCGCGCGCGCGCCGACGGCGTCCTCGTGCGCGGCGCCCGGAGCGTCGCCCCGGGCCGCCCGCGCGGCGACCTCACCGCCCCGATCGCCGCCTGGTCGATCGTGCACGGCTTCGCCGAGCTCTGGCTCCGCGGCGCCCTGCCCGCCGAGCTCGGCGACGACCCCGTGGCCGCCGCCGAGCCCGTCATCCGCCTGCTGTTCGAGAAGCCCGCCTGAACGGTCAGGCGCCGCGCCGCGCGTCCTCCGCCGGCGGGACTGCCCGCGGGACCGCCGCCGGGACGGCATCGCCCTTCGCGGGGACGAACAGCGCCGCGACGACCCCGGCGGCGGCCACCGCCGACGCGACCCACAGGGCCGGCTTGAACCCGTCGACGAACGACGCCGGCGTCGCGTAGCCGCCGTTGTGCGCGAACACCGCGGCGAGGATCGCGATGCCGAACACGGCGCCGAGCTCGCGCAGCGCCGTGTTGGTGCCCGCCGCCACGCCCGCGTCGCCCGCCGGCACCGCCGCCGTCGCCGCGCCGGCCGTCGTCGCGAAGACCATGCCGGTGCCGGCGCCCGCGACCACCAGCGGCGCGACGAGCGTCCCGTACGCCACGTCCGGCGCCGTCACGGCCGCCAGCCAGCCGAGCCCGGCCGCCTGCAGCAGCATCCCGCCCGCCATCAGCGGGCGCGGCCCGATCCGGTCGGCGAGCGCGCCCGCGAGCGGCGCGGCGACCATCGGCATGCCCGTCCACACCAGCAGCCGCAGCCCCGTCTGCAGCGGGGAGTGGCCGAGCCCGGTCTGGAACAGCTGGGTCATCATGAACAGCGCGCCGAGCAGCGACACCGCCAGCAGGAAGATCACCGCGTTCGCGGACGCGAAGCCGCGCAGCCGGAAGTACGCCAGCGGCAGCATCGGATGCGCGGCCCGGCGCTCCCACAGCAGGAACGCCGCCACGAGCACGGCCCCCGCCGCCAGCGCGCCCGCCACCTCCGGCGAGTCCCAGCCGGCCGACGGCGCCCGCACCGGCGCCCACGTCAGCGCGAACATGCCGAGCCCCGCGAGGAGCTGGCCCGGTACGTCCAGGTGCGGGCGCGGCCCGCGGCTCTCCCGCAGCAGCGTCGCCGAGAGCGGGATCATCACCAGCCCGACCGGCACGTTGATCCAGAAGATCCACTGCCAGGCGAGCCCCTCGGTGATCGCGCCCCCCAGCACCGGCCCGCCGGCCACCCCGAGGCCGGTGATCCCGCCCCACAGCCCGATGGCGGCGCCGCGCTTCTCCACCGGGAACACGTCGCTGATCAGCGTGAGCGTCAGCGGCAGCAGCAGCGCCGCCCCGGCGCCCTCGACCACCCGGGCGGCGACGAGCGCGCCCGCGCCGCCCGCCAGCGCGCACGCGGCGGACGCCGCGGTGAACACCGCCAGGCCCGTCACGTAGATCCGGCGGCGGCCGAACCGGTCGCCGAGCGCCGAACCCGTCAGCATCAGGCAGGCGAACGCCAGGTTGTAGGCGTTGATCGTCCATTCCAGGTCGGACAGGCTCGCGCCCAGGTGCGTGCGCAGCACCGGCAGCGCCGTCGCGACCACCACCACGTCCAGGGAGCACAGGAACGCCCCCAGCCCCGCCAGCACCAGCGTCCAGCCCCGTCGCGCCGCCGGGACGGCGTCCCCCTCGGACGCCTCCCGGCCGGTCGCGGTCTTGCTCGTCATCTCCGGCATCCCGGTCCCTTCCCTCGGAGCGGATCGCTCACCGGGTACTGACCGCCGCCGGCCCGAAAGGAACCGCTCCGCCGGACGCGAGCGCGGACAGCCGCTCGGACGACAGCTCGGGCGGCAGCCCGAACCGGGGGAACAGGGCCGGATCGAGGAACGCCACCACCCCCGAGATGCCGCCGCCGGTGACCGTGAGCACCTGGAGGCAGTGCGCGCGGTACGCGCCGTCCGAGCCGCGCAGGTACGCGGCCGAGGCCGGCCGGCCGTTCGCCGAGGCGGGGACCAGGCGCAGATCGCCGGGCGCGTCGAAGATGTGCGCGGCGGCGAACCGCGCGACGTGGCCGCGCCCGGCGAACCACGCCTCGAACGGCGGCATCTCCAGCGTCGCGTCCCGCGTCAGCAGGTCCGCGAGCGCCGCCGCGTCGGCGTTCTCGAACGCCGCCGCGTACTGGTCGAGCAGCGCGCGGACGCCCGGGTCGTCCGGCTCGGCGACGCCGTCCTCCTCCGGCGCGAGCCGTTCGATCTGCTCGCGCGCCCGCTGCAGCATGCTCTTCACCGCCACCGTGGACGTGCCGAGCGTCTCGGCGACCTCGGCCGCCCGCCAGCCCAGCACGTCCCGCAGGATCAGCACCGCCCGCTGCCGCGCCGGCAGGTGCTGCAGGGCCGCGATCAGTGCCAGCCGGACCCCCGCGCGGGACGCGACGACCGCCGCCGGGTCGCCGCGGCCCGCCGCGTCCGCCCACGCTCCCGGCAGCGGCTGCAGCCACTCGATCTCCGGCCGCGCCGGCCCGACCGGGCCCTCCGGATCGGAGGCCGGGGCGCCGAGCCCCGACGGCAGCGGCCGTCGGCGCCGGGCGCCGAGCCCGGTCAGGCACACGTTCGTCGCGATCCGGTGCAGCCAGGTGCGCAGCGACGCCCGGCCCTCGAACCGGTCGAACGACCGCCACGCCCGCAGGTACACCTCCTGGACGAGGTCCTCCGCCTCGTCCAGGGACCCGAGCATCCGGTAGCAGTGCACCAGCAGCTCGGACCGGTACGGACCGGTCAGCCGCACGAACTCCCCGTCATCGGCCATCGGCACTTCCCTCCACCGCTCTCACACCTGTACGGACCCGTGCGGGGCGGAAAAGGGACCGGCCTGCGGCCGGCGACTTTCAGCGGGACGCCGGCGCGGTCTCCGTAGCGGCGCCCTCCTCCAGCGCGGGCGCGTCCGGCGGGGTCTCCGGGACGACGGCCAGATCGGCGCGGAACCGCCGGTTGAGGGCCGCGCGGATCCGCGCCGTCCGGCTCCGGGCCCGCGGGCTCTCGACCCCGCCGGCCTCGGGCGGGACGTCCAGCGGGACCGCCGGGGCCGGCCGCGGATCGGTGATCGCGGCCGTCCGCTCGGCCGGCAGGCGCCGCTCGACCTCGCTGTACCGGCCCTCCGGCGACCGCCGGATGACGCCGGTCTCCAGTCCGTGCTCGACGAGCGCGAGGTCGCGGTGCTGCAGGCCGACGCAGATCCGGTAGGTGACGATGTAGGCCAGCACCGGGCCGAGGACGACCGCGAAGCGGAAGAACCACGTCGTCCAGAACAGCGGGACGTCGAACCGGTCGGCGATGACGTCGTTGCCGCCGGCCGCCCACAGCGCCCCGTAGAACACGACGCCGCCCATGCCGATCCCGGTGCGCGCCGGGACGTCGCGGGGCCGGTCGAGCAGGTGGTGGATCTGCCGGTCGCCGGTGACCCACCGTTCCAGGAACGGGTAGGCGGCGAGGCCGGTGAACAGCAGCCCCGGCACCACCAGCGCCGGCACGAGCACGCTCAGCGTCACCGTGTGGCCCCACGCGCTCACCTCCCACGCGGGCATGATCCGCAGCGCGCCCTCCAGCCAGCCCATGTACCAGTCCGGCTGCGAGCTCGCGCTGATCGCGCCGGGGTCGTACGGCCCGAACAGCCAGATCGGGTTGATCTGCACGAACGCCGCGAGCAGCACCGTCACCCCGATCACCCACAGGAACAGCGACGTGGTCTTCGCGACGAACACCGGGAAGAACGGGTAGCCGCGCACGGTCGTGTTGGTGCTGCCCTTGCCGGGGAACTGGGTGTGGGTCTGCCGCCACGTCAGCACCACCGCGTGCAGCGGGATCAGCGCCGCGAGGATCCCCGGGATCAGCAGCACGTGCACGACGTACAGCCGCGGGATGATGTCGGTGCCGGGGAACTCGCCCCCGAACAGGAACATCACCAGGTACGACCCGACCAGCGGGACCGACTCGGTGACGCCCTCCAGGATGCGGATGCCGGTGCCGGACAGCAGGTCGTCCGGCAGCGAGTAGCCGAACAGCCCGTTCAGCATGACCAGGATGAACATGGTGATGCCGATCAGCCAGTTCAGCTCCCGCGGCTTGCGGAACGCGCCGCTGAAGAAGTTGCGCAGCAGGTGGACGAGGATCGCGCCCATGAAGATCAGCGTCGCCCAGTGGTGGATCTGCCGGACCAGCAGCCCGCCGCGCACCTCGAAGCTGATCTTCAGGGTGGAGGCGTACGCCTCGCTCATCCGGACGCCCTTGAGCTGGGTGTAGGAGCCGTTGTAGACGACCTCGTTCATGCTGGGCTTGAAGAACAGGGTGAGGTACACCCCGGTGAGCAGCAGGATCACGAACGAGTACATCGCGATCTCCCCGACGAGGAAGCTCCACTGGTCGGGGAACGCCTTGCGCAGTGCCTTGCGCGCGAAGCCGGTGGTGCCGAGCCGCTCGTCGAGGGCGTGCGCGGCGGCGTCCACGCCCCGCGCCGCGCCCGTTCCGGTGCTCGGCATCGTGTCCGCCATCGACGCCGTCCTTTCGTCGGTCTGGACCGGTTCTGCGCATAAGACCGATCCAGCCCGGCGAAACGTGACATCGCGCGATGTGCCGCCCGTCACACAGCGGCGTTCTCAGGCGGCGGGAACTCAGACGGCGGGCGCTCAGACGGCGGCGCGCTCAGACGGCGGGCGCCGCCCACCTCTCGCGGCGCCGGTAGCGCGGCAGCCAGCGCGCCCGGTACAGCACCCGGAACGGCGGCGGCAGCAGCCGCATCACCGCCCGGGCCGTCGCGTCGGGCGCCCCGTCCAGCAGCCACGGCACGAACGAGGCCAGCCCCCGCATGCCCAGCTCGCGGCGCATCTCGACGTCGAAGGTGCCCCACTCGAACGGGGTCAGCGCGCGGTGGATCAGCGGCAGCATCTCCGCCTCCTTGAAGTCCAGGAGGTCGTTCACCGCCGCCGGCAGCGCCCGCGCGTACTGGCGGAGGGCGCGCCGGTCGCCGTGCTCCAGCGCCGCGTCGACCCCGTCCAGCAGCGGGACGACCCGGAACGCGCGCAGCTCCAGCGCCTCGAACACGGCGGGACGCTCCCGGCCGCGCATCACCGCCCACAGGGCGCGCTGCTCGGCGGCCTGCTGGGCCAGCCAGTGCCGGCGGAACATCGCCCATCCGCGGGCGACCCGCCCCGGTTCCGGCGCGGCGTCCGCGGCGGCGGCCGACATCCGGGCCATGTCCCGCCGGAACGCGTCATACGCGGCGTTCAGCATGGTCAGGTTGAACCGCCGCGGCGTGCTGCTCTCCGGTATGGCGCCCATGCCCCCTCCAAACCCTCCGTGCGACCCGTCACAGAGAAGATGGATCAGTGCCGCCGAACGTGACGCGATCCGGCGCCGGTCCGGTGTGACCTGCCCCACATCGCGCTCGTCCGGACGGGTGTTATAAGTCCATGTAATCACCCTTCCCCGCCGCGCCCCGCTGATGCGGCCACACCCCCGGGAGCCGCTCCATGACCGCCGGCCCAGGCGTCACCGCACGCACCGCGACGATCGCCGGGGTGTGGCGCCACCCCGTCAAGAGCATGGCGCCCGAGCCGCTCGCCGAGGCCGCGCTGACCGCGGACGGCGGCGTCCTCGGCGACCGCGCGTGGGCGCTGCGCGACGAGCGCCGCGGCGTGATCGCCGACGCCCGGACGCTGCCCGCCCTGCTGGACGCGGAGGCCCGGTACACGCGCCCGCCCACCCCCGCGGAACCGGGACCGCCCGTGGAGATCACCGTCCCCGGCCACGCCCCGGTGACCTCGGCGGACCCGGACGTCCACGAGCGGCTGAGCACCGCGTTCGGCCGCGCGGTCACGCTCTGGCCGCGGCTGCCCGCCGGCGAGGACGCGCACTACCGCCGCCTCCCGCCCGAGGACGGCGACTGGGACCGCTACCTGCGCGAGTTCTTCGACGTCGCCGACGCGGCGGACGTCCCGGACCTGTCGCGGCTGCCCGAGGCCGTCACCACCCACCAGACGATCCCCGGCACCTACTTCGACGCGTTCCCCCTCCACCTGATCACGGACGTGACGCTGCGGACGCTCGGCGGCCTGAACGGCGGCGGCCCCGCCGCCGCGCGCCGGTTCCGTCCGAACCTGCTGATCGCCGTCCCCGGCGACGATTCCGGGCCGTATCCCGAGCTGGCGTGGGCGGGGCGAAGGCTGCGCGCGGGCACGGCGGTGCTGCGCGTCACCGTCCCGACGCCGCGCTGCGTGATGATCAGCCACCCGGCGGGCGGGCTGCCGCGCGACCGGGAGCTGCTGCGCGCCGTGCACCGGGAGGCGGCGCACGACGCCGGCGTCTACGCGGCGGTCGAGGAGCCGGGCGTGCTGCGGCCCGGCGATCGGGTCGAACTTCTGCCGTGACCACGATCTTCGCGTAGCCTGCCGCCTGATGATTGATGAGCAGACGTCGGTGGGCTCCCGGCACGTCCTCTGCGTTCTCGGCACCGGGCTGGACCTCGGCGAGATCGAGGCGATCGCCGAGAAGGAGGGCTTCGAGCTCGACTGGGAGTACTCCGGGCCCGGGCCGGACCCGCGGATGCCGGCCGCGTTCGAGGCGTGCGGCGCCGGCGCGTCCTTCACCGCCCGGGACTGGGAGGCGGTGCGCGACCACGACACCGTCGCCTACCTGCTGTCGCCCGCGGCGCGTCCCGGCGTCGCGTTCACCGTCGCGCGCCGCACGCTCGCGCTGACCGCCGAGCTGCTGCGCTCCGGCGCCACCGCGGTGAAGAACGAGAGCAACGGGCTCGCGCACGGCCGCGACCGGTGGCTCGACCTCGCCTACAAGGCGTACGCCGGTCAGGAGGCGGCCGTCCCGCTGTACCAGGCGTGCGTCAAGCGGCCGATCACGACCGGCGCGCTGTACTTCAGCTGCGGCATGCACCTGCTCGGCGCCCCGGACGTCGAGCTGGACCACCCCGGCGACCCGCACCCCGACGACGTCCTCGACCTGATCGACGGGCTGGCGCTCTACCTGCTGATGGAGCAGCGGACGCGGGAGCTGCACGACGGCGAGACGTTCGCCCTGGAGGACGGCGCGGACCACTGGGTGCTGCGGCACGGGCCGTGCGACCGGTTCGCGGAGGACGACTTCTTCCACAACCCGCACGGCTACTGGCGGCTCACGCCAGGCTGATCACCCCAGGCTGATCACCCCAGGCTGACCGCCCCGGGCCGGCCGACCCGGGCCGTGAGCCACCGCTGGGCGATCCAGCGGCGCAGATGCCGCCGGGCCGCGCCCTCGCCGAGACCGGCCCGCGCCGCCGCCGCGTCCAGCGGCTCACCGGACAGCAGCGCGGCGAGCAGCGTGAACGCCTCGCCGGGCGGGCGGACGGTCACCACCCGGAAGTCGCGGCGGAACACGACCAGGTCGACCGGCCCGGGCTCGGGCGGTCCGGGCCGCGCGCCCCGGCGGACGGCGGAGTGGTACTCGTGCACGGCCGCGCAGGCGCGGAACACCCGCAGGCCTGGCGCGGCCGCCGCGGTCGTCGAGCCGGGCAGCTCCGCCGGCCACGGGGCGGGCGGCTCGTCCTCGGTGCCGGGACCGTCGTAGACCTCGGCGAACAGGCACTCGTACCGCACCAGGTCGATCATCAGGTCGATCCGGAACTCGCGCCGCGCGGCGGGCAGGTACCGGTCCGGGCGGTGCGCGGCCAGGTGCGCGGCGAGCCGGTCGTCCAGCCGCGCCAGCGTGTACGAGCGGGGCGGGCGGGCGTCGAGGTACTCGCCGGCGAACGCGTCGAACAGCTCCGCGCCGAGCAGCGCGCGCAGCGCCGGGTGCCGGTGCCGCATCACCTCCAGCAGCCGCCGCCGGCATCCGCGCCGGTACAGCTCCACGCGCCGCTCCGCGCCCAGATCCGCGGGGCGCTCCGCGCCCGGATCGGCGGGGGCGGCGAGCAGCGCGGCGGCGCGTTCCGGCCGGGCGGACGGCGCGGTGATCGCGTCCTGGAACCACTGCTGGACGGCCCGCAGCGACGGCGGCGCGTCCACGGCGCGCGCCTCACGCATCGGCCACCGCGGCACTCCCGGAGGCGGTGCTACCAGAGACCGTGCTTCCAGGGACGGTGCTTCCAGGGACGGTGCCGGCGTGCAGCCGCGCCTTGCGCAGCTCCTCCAGCAGGACGGGGAACGGCGGGATGTCCTCGTCCCACTCCAGCAGGGTCGGGACGGCGCCGGTCAGCGACGTCGCGAGCCGGTACAGCGCCCACACCGGCTCGGCCACCGGGCGGTCGTGGGTGTCGAGGAGGTGGTCGCCCATGTCGGCGTGCCCGGCCAGATGGATCTGCTGCACCCGGTCGTGCGGGAGCGCCCGGATGTACTCCTCGGGGTCGAAGCCGTGGTTGACGGACGAGACGTGCACGTTGTTGACGTCCAGCAGCAGCCGGCAGCCGGACTCCTCGCACAGCCGGGCGAGGAACTCCCACTCCGGCATCGTGGCGTGCGCGAACCGCGCGTAGGTGCTCGGGTTCTCCAGCACCAGCGGCTGTTCGAGCACGTCCTGGACGACGCGGACGCGCCGGGCGATGTGCCGCAGCGCCTCCTCGGTGAACGGCACGGGCAGCAGCTCGTGGGTGTTCACGCCCGCGACGCCCGTCCAGGCCACGTGGTCGGAGATCCAGCGGGCGCCGATGTCCTCGGCGAGCATCCGCAGCCGGCCGAGGTAGTGCAGGTCCAGGGGGTCGGTGCCGCCGATCGACAGGGACACGCCGTGCATGACGACGGGGTAGCGCTCGGCGATCCGGTCGAGCGCGTGCCGGGGGTAGCCGGCGGTGTCCAGGAAGTTCTCGGAGATGATCTCGAACCAGCCGGCGTCGGGCCATTCGGCGAGGACGTGCGGGAGGTGCGCGGAGCGCAGGCCGAGGCCGAGCCCGAGCCGGGTCCCGCCGTCGCGCGCGGTCCGGGCGGCCGGTGCGGGGCCGGCCGGGTGCGTCCGGTCCGCGCCGATCGGGTCGGCGCGCGGGACCTGATGAGTCATGGGGCCTCCCACCGAGGGTGACGTCTCGCGGAACAAATAATCACAGGGAGTGAGCACAGGGGAACGGTAGGTTTCTGTCACCCGGAAGCGCCGCCGGCCTGCCGCGTCCGTGATCGGGAGGCGCGGCAGGCCGGGAGGGGGCGGCGAGGGCCGGCCGGGCGGCGGGGCGCCATCGCCGCCCGGCCGGCCGGTCCCATCGGTCCCGTCGGGTCCGTCAGGTCACCGGGTTGTCGACCAGGTAGACCGTGGGGGAGGGGGCGCCGCAGGTCGCCGCGGCGGTGGATCCGCCGTCGAACGACAGGTCGGCGGCGGCCGAGCCGAGCGAGACGGCGGTGCTCTTCGCCGACGACGTCGGCGTGAACGGCCCGGCCGTCAGCGTGCCGTCGCTCGGCAGCGGCACGGTGATCTGCTTGTCGCGCACCAGCGGCGTCTTCGGGATCGCGATGCCGCTCGCCGGGATGACGTTCTGCGTCGCGGGCGTGCCGCCCTCGACCGTCAGGTTCAGCGCCGTGACCTTGCCGGACGCGGACGTGTAGCCCTTGTCGATCAGCTTGTTCACGGTGCCCGCCGGGATCACCAGCGCGCCGCTCGCCTCGGTGAAGGAGAACGCGCTGCCGCGCTTGGCCACCAGCGGGATGTGCGCGCCGACCGCGATGCCGACGTCGAGGGTGTCGGCGCCGACCTTGCACGCGTACGGCGCGTTGATGATGCCGACCAGCTCGTTCGATGCGGGTTCGGGGAAGTTCAGCGGCGCACCGGTGATCTTCGCCGGGGGCTGCCCGGCCGCGCCGCCGACCGCGATCGTCAGCAGCGCGTTGCCCGCCGACGGCTTGCAGTCGGCGGTGATCGGCAGGCTGAACCCGGCCGAGGACTTCAGGTTCACCTCGGCGTAGGCGTGCTCGAACGCCAGCGTGACCTTGCCGCTGTTCGGCGCCGTGTACGGCCCGACGTCGAACGTTCCGGTGAGCGGCAGCCCCACCTTGAGCGGCTGGCCCGCCTGGATCGCGATGCCGTCGATCTCGAACGGCTTGCCCGCCGCGATGTTGATGCTGGACGGGGTCGAGTCGCTCGCCCCGATGCTCAGATCCGTGATCTTCGCGTCCGCCTGGTTGATCCCGAGGATCGGCGCCAGCGACGTCAGCCACGACGGGAACGTGATGCTGCCCGATCCCTGGGACAGGTAGAACTGCTGGCCCGGGCCGAGCTGGACGGGCGCGACGCCCTGCACGTCCACGTCCGTCGGCAGGTAGAACACCGGCAGTCCGCCGAGGCTGATCGTGCAGCCGATCGGCAGCTTGAACCGGCCGGTGTCCACCCCGACGGGCGGCACGTCCTGGGCGGGGAGCGCGTGCGCGGGCGGCGCCTGGACGAACGCGAGCACCGCGAGGGCGGCGCCCGCGCAGGCGGCGAGGGAACGCCGCAGCCGGCCGCGCCCGGCCGTCGCGGCGCCCGCCTGTCCGACTCTCATGGGGACTCCTCTCAGAAGTACGCATACGTACCTGTGGGTCCCGGACATGGTGAACCCGGGCCGCCGGCGCGGGATACGGAGGGTGATGCGGAAACGCTTCGGACCGCTTAGCAACCGCCCATAGAAATGCCACGCCCGGCGGCAAGGCCGGTGGACGGCCGCCCACTACAATGCGCTGCATCGAACGACAGCGGCCCCCCGATGACGGCGCCTCCTCCGGCGGCCCGCGGTCCGGTGATCGGCGCCCCGGCGGCCTCCGGCTGGCCGAGGTCTACGACCCGGCGCGTCCCGGCCTGCCCCGCGGGCGCAGCAGCCTGCCCGCCCCGGTCGTCCGCAAGGCGCAGCGGGAGCGGCTGCTCGGCGCGGTGATCTCCGCGGTCGCCGAGCACGGCTACCCCGGCACCACCGTCGCGATGGTCGTCGCGCGCGCCCGGGTGTCCCGCAAGGCGTTCTACGACCACTTCACCGGCCTGGAGGACTGCTTCCTCACCGCGCTCGCCGACGCCCAGAAGGTGATCCTGCGGGAGCTGATGAACGCGCCGAAGGGACTCGGCGAGAAGCCGTCGCCGCTGGCCGTCCTGCAGGCGGGCCTGCGCTCGTACCTGACGCTGTGCGCGCGCGAGCCGGAGTACGCGCGCTGCATCCTCGTCGAGCTCCCCGCCGTCGGCCCACGCGCGCTCAAGGGACGCAACAAGGCCTACGGAGCGGTCGCGGACGTGCTGCGGCTCTGGCGCGAGCACGCCGCGAAACGCCACCCCGAATGGCCGCCCGTCGAGGAGCCCGCCTACCGCGCCGCCGTCGGCGCGATCGCGGAGCTGATCACCGCGCACGTCTGCGCCGGTGACGCGGCGCGCCTGCCCGGCCTGCAGGGCCCGCTCACCGCGATCCTGCTGCGGATCCTCGCCGCGCCGCTCCCGTACGACGGCTGAACCGCCCTCCGGGGCCGTACGGTGCTGCCATGGGCATGGTGCACACGGTGGGGCTCGTCCTGCATCCCGAACGCGACTCGGAGGCCGCCGTCGACACGATCGTCGGCTGGGCGGGCCGGCGCGGCGGCGCGGTGCTGGGGCTGCCCGACGAGATCGGCCGGATCGACTGCAGCGCCGTGGCGGTCGAGGCCGCCGCGCTCGCCGAGCGCGCGGACCTGCTCGTCAGCCTCGGCGGCGACGGGACGATGCTGCGCAGCATGCGGCTCGCGGCCGGGGCGGCGACGCCGGTGCTCGGCGTCAACCTCGGCCGCCTCGGGTTCCTCGCCGAGATCGACGTGGACGGCCTCGCGGACGCGCTGACCAGCATCGACGAGCACCGCTACCAGGTCGAGCCGCGGATGGCGGTGTGCATGCGGCTGCCCGGCGGGCGCGTCGTGTCCGCCTTCAACGACATCGCGCTGGTGCGGATGCCGGGCGACGGCCTCGCGGCGGTGGAGGTGGCGGTGCAGGGCCACCCGTTCGTCCGGTACGCGGGCGACGCGGTGATCGTGGCGACGTCGACCGGCTCGACCGCCTACAGCTACTCCGCCGGCGGGCCGATCGTCTCGCCCGCCGTCGAGGGCTTCCTGGTGGTGCCGGCGGCGGCGCACTCGACGTTCAACCGCGCCGTCATGCTGTCGGCGGACGAGGACGTCGACCTGACGCTGCTGCCGACGTCGGGGACGCTGGCCGTGGAGGTCGACGGCGGGGTCGCCGCCGAGCTCAAGGCGGGGGACCGGCTGCGGGTCACCGCCGCCCGCGGCGCCGCCCGGGTCGTCCGGCTCGGCGGGACGACCTTCTACGAGCGCGCCCGCCGCAAGCTGCGCGTCAGCGGCAGCGCCGAAGCCGACTAGCGCCCCCGGAGGGTCAGAGCCAGCCGCGCTCGTCGGCGACGCGCAGCGCCTCCATCCGGTTGTGGGTCCCGGTCTTGGCGATCGCCGCCGACAGGTAGTTGCGGACGGTCCCCTCCGACAGGTACAGCCGCCCGGCGATCTCCGCGACGGTCGCGCCCGAGCGCGCCGCGTTGAGCACGTCGACCTCGCGGGGGGTGAGCGGCGAGTCCCCGGCCGCCAGCGTCGCCGCCGCGAGCGCCGGGTCGACGACGCGCTCCCCGCGCATCACCCGGCGGACGGCGTCCGCGAGCGCCTCCGCCCGCGCGTCCTTCACCACGAACCCGACGGCGCCCGCGCCCATCGCCCGGCGCAGGTAGCCGGCGCGGCCGAACGTCGTGAGGATCACCACCCGGCAGTCCGGCGCCTTCTCGGCGAGCACCGCCGCCGCGGCGAGCCCGTCCACGCCGGGCATCTCGATGTCGAGCAGCGCCACGTCCGGGCGGTGCTCCAGGACCGCGCCGACCACCTCGTCGCCGCGGCCGACGGAGGCGACGACCTCGAAGTCGTCCTCCAGGTCCAGCAGCGTCGACAGCGCCGTGCGGATGAGCTCCTGGTCGTCGGCGAGCAGCAGCCGGATCGTCATGCGCGCGCACCTTCCGCCGTTCCGACCGTCACCTTCAGCCGCCAGCCGTGCGGGCGGACCGGCCCGGCCTCCACGCCGCCGCCGGCCGCCGCGACCCGCTCCCGCAGCCCGGTGAGCCCGTTCCCGCTGGACGCGGGGGCGCCCACCCCGTCGTCCAGTATCTCCACACCGGTCGGCGACAGCGTCACCGTGCAGCGGGAGGCGTGCGCGTGCCGCACCACGTTCGTCAGCCCCTCGCGCACCACCCAGCCGAACAGCTCCTGGTGGGCGGGGTCGACCATCTCCGTCGCCGTCGGCAGGTCGGCGGCGACGCCCGCCGCCCGCAGCACCTCCCGGCCGCGGGCCAACTCGCCCGCGAGGGACACCTGCCGGTACCCCGACACCGCGGCGCGCACGTCCGTCAGCGCCTGCCGGGACAGCTCCTCCACCGCGGTGATCTCCTCCGCCGAGCGGGGCGAGCCGCTCTCCGCGAGCCGCCGGGCCAGCCCGCTCTTGACCGTGATGACGGTCAGCGAGTGGCCGAGCAGGTCGTGCAGGTCGCGGGCGATCCGGGCGCGCTCGGCCTCCGACGCCAGCCGGGCCACCTCGGCGCGCGCCTCCACCAGCGCCTCGTTCGCGCTCGCCATCTCCGCGTACGCGTAGACGGTCAGCGTCGTGAACACCACCATCAGTGCGGTGAGCAGGTCGGGGCCGGTGTGCCACGGCCGCACCGCCCACGGGACGAGGAGGCTGGGCAGCGCCCCGGCCAGCACGATCAGCGCAATGCGCCGGCGCACCATCAGGGCCGTGAAGGCGGCGATGACCGCCCACAGGTAGAAGGCCAGGTTCCGCGCGAACGGCAGCTCCGCGGCGAACAGCACGACCATGACGCCGTAGAACGTCCAGAGCCGCGTCCGGTCCCGGCGCGCCACGGCCACGCCCGCGAGGACGTAGGCGACGGCGAACGCGCCGGCGATCGCGAACCCGGCCGCGGCGGCGGCCCCCGAGGAGTACTGCGCCACCCCGAGGGCCGTCACCGACGGGTACACCAGCATCCCCGCCGCCAGCGCCGCCCGGCGCCAGCCGCGCGCCCACCGCTGCGGGTCGGCGCCGCCCTGCCCCGGCGGCGGGCCGCCGCCCGGCGGCCCCTGCACGGCGTCCTGCATGCCCGGCACGTTACCGGCCTCCCGTCGCCTCGTCCGCGCTCACTTCGCCCGTGCTCACTCTGCCGGTGGTCACTTGGCGGCGAACAGCGCCCGCATCCGGCCGCCGGCGGTGATGACGACGACGCGGAGCAGCAGCAGCCCGCAGACGGCCTGCTCGATCCGCATCCACGGCGGGAGGAACCCGGGCAGCGAGACGATCACGACGACGGCGACGACCATCACCGCCGAGAGGATCCGCAGCCGCCGGTACGCGCCCCGGGAGCCGCGGGCCGCGCGGCGGGCGAGCGCGAACGACACCAGGGAGGCGAGGGCGACGATGCCGCCGCGCACCCAGACGTTGCCGTTCACCATCGAGTGGTGGTCGCGGAGCAGGTAGACGGCTCCCATCGTGAGCCAGCTGAGCGCGAGGTAGCCGCCGGTGAGCAGCTTCATCTCGCGGAAGGCCCGCATGGTCTGCGGGTGGCGGAGGTCCTGCGCGGTGCCGTTCTCGTTCTCGTCCATACCGGAAATGGTCCGCGCGAGGGCCAGGTCACCGGCAGTGAGATCGCCCATCAGCCGCCCATGACATTCGTCATGGGCCGGCCGTTCGCGGTCCGGACGCCGAGCGCCCGGAACAGGAACGCGGTGAGCTGCGCGGCGGCCGCGGACGCGCTCTCCCGCGCCGTCCCGGCGAGCTGGTGCTCGAACGCCCGGCCGAGCGCGGCCCGGATCGACCGCGCGTCGGGCTCGGGGTCGGCCCATGGCAGCGACCCGTCCGCGAGGCCCGCCGCGAGGATCTCGGCGATCAGCGCCTCCTGCTCGGCCACCGCGCGGGCGCGCTCCTCGGTGCAGCCGCGGGCGCGCGCCGCCTCGCCCGAGGCGAGCGCCAGCGCGCGGCGGCGCCGCCGGTCGTCGGCGGTGATCCGGAGCATGCCGTCGACGACCGCGCGCAGCGCCTCGGGCGGGCCCGCGGCGGACGCCGCCCACGAGCGCATCTCCGCCGTCAGCAGCGCGCCGTCGCGGCGGAACATCGCCAGCAGCAGCGCGTCCTTGGACGCGAAGTGCCGGTCGAACGCCTCGCCCGGCAGCCCCGCCGCCGCGACCACGTCGCCGACGGTCACCGGGACGCCGTTCGCCGCCGCCAGGCAGCGGTACGCGGCATCGATGATGCGGACCCTCTCGGCGGCCTCACCCGGTGCCGTCACGGCCCCTCCCCGCACGCCATCGTCCGGACGTCCCGGGCGCCCCGCCGAGCCCCGGGAGCCTCCACCCTAACCCGGCGCCCGCCCGCACGTCCGTCCCCACCGAGGCCATGCCGGGGTAGCCGGACGGCCCTGTTCAACTCGCTCACCTGCACGGACTCGGTGGGTGCCGGGGCCGCGCGGGGGACCGGCGCGGCGCTACACTCGCGTCCCGGTAGAGATCATCGCGCGGATCCGCCGTCCCGCCGGAGGGTCCCCGGGCGAGAGGGACCGGCGTGCACATCTCGATAGCGGACCTCGCGGACGGCGCGGCGGACGCGCCGCCGCTCGACGGGGACGGCGCGGTCCGCGGCCCCCTCGCCGTCGTGGACCTCGCGCCCGCCGACGCCGCGGTGGCCGCGCGCGCCGCGCGCCGCGCCCGGGACTGCGACCGCGTCCTCGTCGGTGTCGGCTCCGGCGACCCGGCGCTGGTCCGGGCCCTCGACATCACGCTCACCGGGTCGGCGGACGCCGGGCGGGAGAGCGTCGCCGTCGCCGACCCGGTGGAGCGGGCCGCGGCGCTGCGGGACGCGGCGGAGCGCAACCCGCAGGCGGCACTGGTGCTGCGGGACGTGCTGCGCACCACCGGCGGCATGGACGTCCCGGCGGCGCTGGACGTGGAGTCCTACGCGTACTCGACGCTGCTCGGCGGGGCGGAGTTCGCGCGGTGGCTGGCCTCGCGCGGGCCGCGGCTGCTGCCGTCCGACGTCAAGGACCCGGTGCTGCTGGCCCGGGACGGCGACGTGCTGTCGATCACGCTGAACCGGCCGCAGCGCCGCAACGCCTACGGCCGCCAGCTGCGGGACGCGCTCGTCGACGGCCTCCGCCTCGCGCTGCTCGACGAGGGGATCGCCCGCGTCGTCCTGGACGGCGCGGGCCCGGTGTTCTGCTCCGGCGGCGACCTGGACGAGTTCGGCACCGCGCCCGACCTGGCGACCGCGCACTTCGTGCGGACCCGCGCGGGCGCGGGCCGGCTGATCCACCGGCTCGGGCCGCGCATCGAGGTCCGCGTGCAGGGCTCCTGCGTCGGCGCCGGTGTGGAGCTGCCCGCCTTCGCGGGCCGCGTCGTCGCGGCGGTGGACGCGACGTTCCGGCTCCCCGAGGTGGCGATGGGCCTGGTCCCCGGCGCGGGCGGGACGGTGTCGCTGCCGCGCCGGATCGGCCGGTGGCGCACCCTGTACCTGGCGCTGAGCGGGGAGCCGCTCGACGCGCGCACCGCGCTCGGCTGGGGGCTGGTCGACGCGGTCCTGCCATGAGGGCGGCCGGATGGGCGCCGGGCGGCGTCGGATAACGTCTCGACCGTGCGACCCACCATCTCCGAGCAACCCGAATCGCGCCTGGAAGAGCGGCACTCCGTCCTGGAGCTCCTGGATCTGGAGGAGCTCGACCGGGACCTGTACCGCGGCACCCTCGTGTTCGACGACCCGTACCCGCTCTACGGCGGGCAGGTCGCGGCGCAGGCGCTGCGCGCGGCGGGCGGCACCGTCCCGGAGGGGCGGCTGCCGCACTCGCTGCACGGCTACTTCCTGCGCGGCGGCGACGCCGCCCGGCCCACGATCTTCCGTGTCGACCGGGACCGGGACGGGCGCTCGTTCTCCGCGCGGCGCGTGGTCGCCCTGCAGGGCGGCGAGGTCATCTTCAACATGTCGGTGTCGTTCCAGCAGCCCGCCGAGGACGAGGACCGCCAGGTGCACCCCGCCCCGGACGCGCCCGGCCCCGAGACATTGCCCGGCTCGGAGATGCCGCGGCTGTTCTCGATGGACAGCCGCGTCCCGCCGCAGCCGTACCCGGCGTCGGACTTCCCGACGCGGCTCTGGTCGCGCTGCCTCGAACCGCTGCCGGACGACGACCTGCTGCACGCCTGCGTGCTGACGTACCTGTCCGACATCTCCTCCGGGCTGACGGCGCTGCACGACGGGACGGCCCGGTCCGGGTCGAGCCTCGACCACTCGGTCTGGTTCCACCGGCCCGTCCGGATGGACGACTGGGTGCTGATGGACCTCGTCCCGCTGACCGTCGCCTCGGGACGCGGCCTGTACTCGGGAACGATCCACAGCCGCGACGGCGTGCTCGTCGCGAGCCTCACCCAGGAGTGCCTGTTCCGCACCCCGCGCGATCGTCCCTCCTCCTGACGCGGCTACGCTGAGCGCCCCCCGGCCGTCGGACCGGGGGCGCAGCCGCCGCAGGAGGAACGTTGAGCGAGATCGTCGTGACCCGGCCGCGGCCGGGCGTCACCCGCGTCGCGATGAACCGGCCCGAGCGGCTGAACGCGATGACCGCCGGGATGATCGAGGGCCTGCACGCCGCGCTGGCCGAGGCGGCCGCGGACCCGGAGTGCCGGGTGGTCGTGCTGACCGGCGCGGGCCGCGGCTTCTGCGCGGGCCTGGACCTGGGCGGGTACGGCGAGCCGGCGGGCGTGGACGGCGCGGGCGCCGTACAGCGGGGGCTGGCCACG
>NZ_JBEZJL010000079.1:0-52688 GCF_040651755.1 Actinomadura sp. NPDC048394
GCCCGGTCCAGCCCCCGTCACGGGCGGGCACGCGGAGCGAGTGCAGCGAGCGGAGCGGGCCCGCCCGCCGGTCGGCGGGCTGTTTCGCGCGGAGCTCCGGCGGAGCGGGAAACGGCCTGCCGACCGTGACGGGGGTTCCAGGGGGTCGCCCCCCTGGGTGTTACGGGAACTGCTGGTAGGCGGGGGTGGTGAGGAACTCGGAGTACTCGTCCGCGAGCGTGACCTCCTTGAAGAGGGTCACCGCCTGCTCGTAGCGCGGCTCGTTGTAGGCGTCGCCGAGCTCGGCGCGGATCTTGGCCAGCTCCTCGTCCAGGAGCTGCTCGACCCACTCCTTGGTGATCTTCTTGCCCTCGGCGGTGGAGACGCCGTTGTAGATCCACTGCCACACCTGCGAGCGGGAGATCTCCGCGGTGGCGGCGTCCTCCATGAGGTTGTGGATGGCGACGGCGCCGGAGCCGTTCAGCCAGGTGGCGAGGTAGCGCAGCGCGACGTCGACGTTGCCCCGCAGGCCCGCCTCGGTGATGTCGCCGGGGGTGGCCTTGACGTTGAGCAGGTCGGCGGCGGAGACGCTGACGTCCTCGCGGAGCCGGTCGCGCTGGTTGGGCTTGTCGCCCAGCACGCCGTCGAAGACCTCGCGGCAGACCGGGACGAGGTCGGGGTGGGCGACCCAGGAGCCGTCGAAGCCGTCGCCGGACTCGCGGGTCTTGTCGGCCCGGACCTTCTCCAGCGCGACCTTGTTGACCTCCTCGTCCTTGCGGGACGGGATGAACGCGGCCATGCCGCCGATCGCGTGCGCGCCGCGCTTGTGGCAGGTGCGGACGAGCAGCTCGGTGTAGGCGCGCATGAACGGCGCGGTCATGGTGATCGCGTTGCGCTCGGGCAGCACGAAGTCGGCGCCGCGGTCGCGGAACTTCTTGATCACCGAGAACAGGTAGTCCCAGCGGCCGGCGTTCAGGCCGGCGGAGTGGTCGCGCAGCTCGTAGAGGATCTCCTCCATCTCGAACGCGGCCGGGATCGTCTCGATCAGCACGGTCGCGCGGATGGTGCCGCGCGGGATCTCCAGGGCGTCCTGGGCGAGGTTGAAGGCGTCGTTCCAGAGCCGCGCCTCCAGGTGGCTCTCCATCTTCGGCAGGTAGAAGTAGGGGCCCTTGCCCTTGTCCAGCTGCCGGCGCGCGCTGTGGAAGAGGTACAGCCCGAAGTCGAACAGCGACCCCGACATCGGCTCGCCGTCGACGAGGAGGTGCTTCTCCTCCATGTGCCAGCCGCGGGGGCGCACGACGATGGTGGCCAGCTCGGCGTCGTCCTTGAGCGCGTAGGTCTTGCCGGACTTGGCGTCGGTGAAGTCGATGGTGCGGTCGAGGGCGTCGCGCAGGTTCAGCTGCCCCTCGATCATGTTGTTCCACAGCGGGGTGTTGGCGTCCTCGAAGTCCGCCAGCCACACCTTCGCGCCCGAGTTCAGCGCGTTGATGGTCATCTTCCGGTCGGTCGGGCCGGTGATCTCGACGCGGCGGTCCTCCAGGCCCGGCGCCGGGTCGGCGACCCGCCAGGTCGCGTCCTCGCGGACGGACGCGGTCTCGGGCAGGAAGTCCAGCGTCCCGCCCTCGGACAGCCTGCGCTGGCGCTCCGCGCGGGCCGCCAGCAGCTCCTTGCGGCGTCCGCCCAGCTCGCGCTGCAGGGCGGCGAGCAGGCCGAGCGCCTCGGGCGTCAGGATCTCCTCGTACCGCTCCCCGAGAGGTCCGGCGACCTCGACACCTTCCAGTTCGGCCATCTGCTCGCCCTTTCGTCTGGTGAAATTCCACTTCTGTCTTATGGAGTAACGCTACTCGGCGGTACAGAGCCCGGTCAAAGCGGGGCCGCCCGCCCGCCGTGCCGTTGACCTCCCCGCGCGCGCGGCGGGTACGCACTGTCTTGGCGTCCCTATAACCACGTGACCCGCGACGACGGCCCGTGAGACGATCCCGGGGAAGATACGGCCGCGCCGCGGCGTTCTACCGAGGACATATGACTCTTCCTTTCTCTGCAGACCAGACCCACGAGGACCGGACCTACGACGAGATCGACGCCGAGCCCATGACCGGCGAGCTCGACCTCGAGGACCGGCGGGCACTGCGCCGGGTCGCGGGACTGTCCACCGAGCTCACCGACGTCACCGAGGTCGAGTACCGCGCCCTGCGGCTGGAGCGGGTCGTCCTCGTCGGCGTGTGGACCGAGGGCACCGCGGCCGACGCCGAGAACTCCCTGCGCGAGCTGGCGCTGCTCGCCGAGACCGCGGGCTCCCAGGTGCTCGAGGGGCTCGTCCAGCGCCGATCCCGGCCCGACCCGGCCACCTACATCGGCTCCGGCAAGGCCGCCGAGCTGCGCGACGTCGTCATCTCCACCGGCGCTGACACCGTCATCTGCGACGGCGAGCTGGCCCCGAGCCAGCTGCGGCACCTGGAGGAGACCGTCCAGGTCAAGGTCATCGACCGGACCGCGCTGATCCTCGACATCTTCGCCCAGCACGCCAAGAGCCGCGAGGGCAAGGCGCAGGTCGAGCTCGCGCAGCTCAACTACCTGCTGCCGCGCCTGCGCGGCTGGGGCGGCAACCTGTCCCGGCAGGTCGGCGGGCGCGCCGCCGGCGGCGTCGGCATCGGCGGCCGCGGCCCCGGCGAGACCAAGATCGAGCTGGACCGGCGGCGGATCCGCACCCGGATGGCCAAGCTGCGCCGGCAGATCGCCGAGATGTCCAAGGCCCGCGACACCAAGCGCGGCGAGCGGCGCCGCAACGAGGTGCCCGCCGTCGCCATCGCCGGCTACACCAACGCCGGCAAGTCGTCCCTGCTCAACGCGCTCACCGGCGCCGGGGTGCTGGTGGAGAACGCGCTGTTCGCCACCCTCGACCCCACCGTCCGGCGCGCCGAGACGCCCGGCGGCCGCGCCTACACCCTCGCCGACACCGTCGGGTTCGTCCGGCACCTGCCGCACCAGCTCGTCGAGGCGTTCCGCTCGACGCTGGAGGAGGTCACCGACGCCGGGCTGATCCTGCACGTCGTGGACGGCTCCGACGCCGACCCCGAGGCGCAGATCGACGCCGTCCGCGAGGTGCTCCGCGAGATCGGCGCCGACGCGATCCCGGAGATCATCGTCATCAACAAGGCGGACGCCGCCGACGACCTGGCCATCGCCCGCCTCCAGCGGCGCGAGCCGCACAGCGTCGTCGTCTCCGCCCGCACCGGGTTCGGCATGGAGGACCTGCGGGAGGCCATCGAGGCCGACCTGCCGGGCCTGGACGCCGAGCTGCGCGCGCTCGTCCCCTACGAGCGCGGCGACCTGGTCGCGCGGGTGCACGACCGCGGCGAGGTGCTCAAGCAGGAGCACGTCGCCGAGGGCACGCTGCTGCACGCGCGCGTCCCCGAGGACGTCGCCGGCGAGCTGGCCCGGTACGAGATCGCGGCACAGATCGTCTGACCGTCCCGGTCTGCGGACCGCGACCCACGATCGCCCGGGCTCGGGCCGTCCGAAAAGGACGGTCCGAGCCCGTCCGAATACCGGTCCCGGGCGGATCCTGGTCGCCGAACGGTGACAGCTTCCCCAATCGGCTTGACGGTTCGGTTGAAATCCGTACGGTCGAAGGGCTAGGGGGCGGGTGATGGCTGTCGATGGGCTGCGAACGCACACCACGGAGTGCGCGGACGAGCGTGCGGGCCGTGCCGGGTCGGCCGGCCGGCGCCGCGCAGAGCTTGTCGGCCGGGCCTTCAGTGCACTACCGTGACGAAACCGATATCTCCGGTCTCGTTGCCAGTGGTGGTCGCCCGATCACCCGGCCCTCCAACGGTGAATCGCCGGCACCCAGTCGGCGTTTCGGATCGAGAGCAGGTGGCCCCATCGATGGCAGGTGCGAACACCGGACGGCGCGCAGGCGGCCCGCTCCATCCCTCCCTGCTCCTCTCCCACACAGCGTCCGGTACCGCGCCGCGCGGCGCGTCGTCCCAAGCAGGTCGGTGACCCTATGACGGTACGGCTGTTGACGAACATCGGCAGGCTCTGGACGGGCACCGACGTCTGCAGCAACGCCGCCGTGCTGATCCACGACGACCGCATCGTGTGGGCCGGCCCCGCCTCGGACCTCCCGCAGAGCGTCCCCGGGATCATCGACGACATCGTCGACGTCGACCACGTGGAGAACCTCGGCGGCGGCCTCGTCACCCCCGGCCTCATCGACGCGCACTCCCACCCCGTCTACGCGGGCAACCGCTGGGCCGAACTCGCGATGCGCACCAGCGGCTCCTCGCACTCGGCCATCGCGGCGGCGGGCGGCGGCGTCAACTCCACCGTCACCGTGACCCGCGGCACCGACCCCTGGACGCTGTGCAACGGCGTCCGCGAGCGGCTCCGCCAGTGGATCCTCGCCGGCACCACCACCGTCGAGGCCAAGACCGGCTACCACCTCACCCGCGACGGCGAGCTCGCCGACATCCGGATGCTGCGCTCGCTGGAGGGCGAGCCGTCGATGCCGCGCATCCACGCGACGTTCCTCGCCGCCCACATCCTCCCGCCGGAGTTCTTCGGCCGCCGCCGCGACTACATCGAGGCCGTCCGCCTGTGGGCCGGCGACGCCGCCGTGGCCGGCGCCGACTCCATCGACGTCTACTGCGACGAAGGCCACTTCACCGCCGAAGAGGCCCGCGCCCTGCTGCTCACCGGCAAGCGCGCCGGGCTGAAGGCCCGCATGCACGCCTGCGCCAACGAGCGCATCGGCGCCGCGCAGGTCGCCGCCGAGGTCGGCTGCGCGTCCGCCGACCTGCTCACCCAGGCCAACGACGACGACATCAAGGCCCTCGCGCACGCCGGCGTCACCGCCACCGTCTGCCCCGGCAGCGCCCTCAACAGCAGCCGCGCCCCGGCGCCCGTCCGGCAGATGCTCGACCGCGGCGTCACCGTCGCGCTCGGCACCGACCACAACCCCGGCCAGTGCGGCATCACCTCGATGCCGCTGGTCATCGGCCTGTCCGTGGCCATGTTCGGGCTGAGCGTCACCGAGGCGCTGCGGGCCGCCACCCTCGGCGGGGCCGCCGCACTGCGCGTCGGCGACCGCGGCTCCCTCGCCCCGGGCATGCTCGCCGACATCGTGCTGTGGGACGCCGACCACGAAGGCGCGTTCGCGTGGGCGTTCGGCCTGCGCGCGCTGCGCGTGTGGCGCGGCGGCGTCCCGGTCCAGCCCTGACGGAGCGTCTTCTTTACAAGCCGAACGGGCGTCTTCTTTACAAGCTGATATGTCGCGGACATCCCCGAGCGGAGATCGGGGGGTAATGTCCCGTTCATGGGCAGCGCCGTCGCGGTCGTCACGGATTCCACCGCCTACCTCCCGCCGGGGCTCGCCGAACGGCACGGGCTGACCGTCGTCCCCCTGCAGATCTCCCTCGGCGGCGCCATGCGCGACGAAGGAGACATCAGCGGCGACGAAGCCGTCCGGGCGCTCCGGGACCGGCGGCCCGTCAGGACGTCCCGCCCCTCGCCCGGACGGTTCGCCCAGGCCTACGAGAGCGCCGCGGAGGCCGGCGCCGACGCCGTGGTGTCCGTGCATCTGTCCGCGGCCATGTCCGGGACGCTCGCCGCCGCCCGCCTCGCCGCCGCGGACGCGCCCGTACCGGTCCGCGTCGTCGACAGCGGGACCATCGGCATGGGCCTCGGCCTCGCCGCCCTCTCCGCGGCCGCCGCCGCGATGGCGGGCGGGGACGCCGAGACCGTCGCGCGCGCCGCGGCACGCCGCGCCGGAATGTCCCGGTCCCTGCTCTACGTCGACACCCTCGAGCACCTGCGGCGCGGCGGCCGGATCGGCGCCGCCGGGGCGCTCCTCGGCTCCGCCCTCATGGTCAAACCCCTCCTGGACATCGCCGGCGGCCGGATCGTCCCGCTGGAGAAGGTCCGCACGTCCGCGCGGGCCCTGGCCCGGCTGGAGGAGATCGCCGTTGAGCAGGCGGGCTCCCGCCGCGTCGACCTCGGCGTCCAGCACCTCGCCGCCGCGTCCGGCGCCGACGCCCTCGCCGCCCGGCTCCGCGACCGCATCCCGCACGTCGAGGACGTCTACGTCGGCGAGGTCGGCCCGGTCATCGGCGCGCACGTCGGCCCCGGGATGCTCGGCGTGGTGATCGCCCCGCAACTCTGATGCGTATCCCCTGGTCAGAGGGGGTGCGGCGCGAGTTATCCACATTTTCCGCAGGCCCTGCTCGGGGCTCGGTGGCGCGCCTAACGTCGGCGTCATGACAGCCGACGACCGCCTCCACTCCCTCGCCGACCGGCTCAAGCCGCCCGCGCAGCCGCCGTCCGCTCAGCCGCCCTCCGCGCGGCTGCGCTCCGTGCCCGAGAGGGCGAACGTCCGCGTCCTGGCCGTCATCGCGGTGATCGCCGCGCTGGTCGCCGGCGGCTACCTCTGGCTCGCCCGCCCCCGCCCCGACCCGGCGCCCGCCACCGCCGACGCCGCCGCGACCGAGGTCCCGGCCCCTTCCGCGCCGTCCGGGCCGTCACCCGCCGCCGTGCCCGCCGGAGCCTCCGGGCCGGCGTCCGTGGTCGTCCACGTCCTCGGCAAGGTCAAGCGCCCCGGCGTGGTCACCCTGCCGTCCGGCTCCCGCGTCGAGGAGGCCATCAAGGCCGCGGGCGGCGTGCGTCCCGGCGCCGGGACCGGCACGCTCAACCTCGCCCGCAAGCTCGTCGACGGCGAGCAGATCCCGGTCGGCGTCCGCCTGCCCTCGCCCGCGCCCGGCGAGCCGCCACCAGGCCAGCCCCCGCCCGGGCCCGCGGCCTCCGGGGCGCCCGGCACGCCCGTCGACCTCAACACCGCGACCGCCGACCAGCTCGACCAGCTCCCCGGCGTCGGCCCCGTCCTCGCCCAGCGCATCGTCGACTACCGCACGCAGCACGGCGGCTTCCGCTCCGTCGACCAGCTACAGGACGTCGACGGCATCGGTGCCCGCCGCTTCGCCGACCTGAAGCCGATGGTGCGCGTATGACCCCCGACCTCCGCCTCGCCGCCCCGGCCCTCGCCGCCTGGATCACCGCCGCCCTGACGATCGGCTTCCCGCCCGTCCTCACCTGGACCGTAGCCGTCATCACGACCATCACCGCCCTCTACCTCCTCACCACCGCCCGCCGCACCCCACCCACCCCCGAAGCCGCGCCCGCAGTGCTCGGAAGCCGAGAACCGACCACCCGGGACACCCCTCTGCTATCTGATGCGGCACCGGGGCGAGAGCGGTTAGGGGACGAGGCCGCCGGGTCTTCGCTTGGGACCTGCCAGGGGCAAGTCGGGGGAGTGCAGTGGGCGCCGCCGGGGCCGGGGTTGAGGCGCGGGCGTTCGACCGCTGCCCGGGATGAACCCTTGCTGTCGGACGCGGCGGCGTGGAGAACGAGGCAGGCCGCCGGGGTCAGCGGGCCTCCAGCCGGGGCCGGTTTGGAGTCTGGTGGTGACGGGCGGCGCGCTTCGGCGGGACGGGCGGTTGTGTGGCGGACGCCCGAGGGCGGGACGGGTGCGTGGCGGACGTTGCTCAGACGGGCGGCCGAGCGGCGTGGGTTGGCGGGGGCGCTCGTGGGGGATGGACGGCTCGCCATCCCCCGCCTGGCCGCGTTCCGGGAGAGGGGCGGCGCACGTGGGCTCTCGGGGACGGTCAATCGGCGGTTGCTGGGGATGGTGCTGGTCTGCGTGGCCGCGTCCGCGACCGCGGTGGCGTTCCGGGCGACCGCCGTCGGCACGGGGCCGGTGCGAGCGCTCGCCCGTACGGGAGGGGCGTCGTCGGCCGAGGCGGTGCTGACCGGGGACCCGCAGGCCAGGAAGGCCGGCGGGCGGCCCCTGGTGATCGTGCGGGCGCGGGTCGAGGCGGTCGCGCGGGCCCGGGTGCGCGTGCCGGTACTGCTGATCGCGCACGACCCGCGGTGGCTCGGGCTGCTGCCGAGCCAGCGGGTGCGGCTGCGCGGCCGGTTCGAGAAGCCGCGCGGCGCCGAACTGCTCGCCGCCGTCGTGATCGTCCGGGGCCCGCCCGCGCTCCTCGGCGGCCCGTCCGACGTCCAGCGGGCCGCCGAGGCCGTGCGTGCGCGGCTGCGCGCGGCGGTCGACCGGCTGCCGCCCGACCAGCGAGGTGTCCTGCCCGGCATGGTCGACGGCGACACCTCCCGGCTCGACCCGGCCCTCGCCGACGACTTCCGCACCGCGGGCCTCAGCCACCTGCTGGTCGTCTCCGGCGCCAATCTCGCGATCGTGATCGGCGCGGTCCTGTGGCTGTGCCGCGTCGCCGGGCTCGGCCGCCGCCGAGCCCCGCCCGTCGCCGCCGTCGCGGTGGTCGCGTTCGTGCTGGTCGCCCGGCCGGACCCGAGCGTCCTGCGGGCCACCGTCATGGGCCTGGTGGCGCTGCTCGCGCTGTTCACCGGACGCTCCCGGCAGGGCGTGCCCGCGCTGTGCGCTGCGGTGCTCCTGCTCGTCCTGATCGACCCGGAACTGGCGCGCTCGTACGGCTTCGCGCTCTCCGTGCTGGCGACGGCGGGCCTGCTCGTCCTCGCGCCGCCCTGGCGGGAGCGGCTCGCGCGCCGCCTGCCCGGCCCGCTCGCCGACGCCCTCGCCGTCGCGGCCGCCGCCGAGGTCGCCGTCGCCCCGGTCCTCGTGATGCTTTCCGGAGAGGTCGGTGTGGTGTCGCTACTAGCGAACCTGCTCGCCGCGCCGGCGGTGGCGCCCGCGACGCTGCTCGGCGCGCTCGCCACCGCGATCGCGCCCGTGTCGCTGCCGCTCGCCCGCCTGACGGTCCGTCCCGCCGGCTTCGCCGTGGGCTGGATCATCTGGATCGCCCGCACGGCCGCCGCGCTTCCGTACGCCACCATCCCGTGGACGGGCGGCGGGCTCGGCGCGGTGACCCTGCTGCTGGCAGGCGGTGTCGCCGTCCTGATCCTGCGTCACCCCGGGCTGCGCATGGCGGCGGTTGCGGCCATGGCCGGCGTGCTGATCGCCGTCGTCGTACTGCGGGTCACGGCCCCGGGCTGGCCGCCGCCGGGCTGGCAACTGGTCGCCTGCGACGTCGGCCAGGGCGACGCGCTCGCGCTCGCCGCCGGACCCGGCCGTGCCGTCGTCGTGGACACCGGCCCCACCCCCGCCCCGGTCGACCGCTGCCTCTCCCGCCTGCGCGTGACGGACGTGCCGCTGCTCGTCCTGACCCACCCGCACGCCGACCACATCGGCGGGACGTCCGGTGTCCGGCACGGACGCACCGTCCACGAGGTCGTGAGGACGCCCCTCACCGACGGCGCCGAGAACCGCTTCATCGCCGGGCTTCCGTCGCGTCCCGCGCTCGCCGGACGGGAATGGCGCGTCGGCGGCCTGACCCTCGCGATCCTCGCGCCCCTCGGCACCGGCCCCGCCCTGTCACCGCGGGACGACGGCACCACGATCAACAACGCCAGCGTCGTCCTCGTGGCCCGCCGACCCGGATTCAGCGCCCTGCTCGCCGGCGACGTCGAGACCGACGCGCAGCGCGCCCTCGAGACGAGCGTCCCGCGCGTCCAGGTCCTCAAGGTCCCGCATCACGGCTCCCGCAGCCAGGACCCTCGCTTCCTGGCCGCCGCCCACGCGTCGATCTCCCTGGTCTCCGTCGGCCGGGAGAACGACTACGGCCACCCGGCCCCGTCCACCCTCGGCCTGCTGCGCCGCCTCCACACCCAGGTCCACCGCACCGATCAGGACGGAGACATCGCCATTGTCCGCACCAGAACCGGCATCGCCGCCGTCCCGCGCCATTGACGCCGCCCGGACGCTGCCGACGTGGCGCGGGGACGGGGTCGGGCGTGGCATGCTGCAAGGGTGTCCGAGGCCATCACCCTGATCGTGGGAGACGAAGAGCTGCTCGTGGAGCGGGCGATCGGCGAGGTCGCCGCCTCCGTGCGCGCGCGGGACCCGAACGCCGAGGTGATCGACCTCGCGCCGGGCGGGCTGGAGCCCGGGCGGATCTCGGAGCTGACGTCGCCGTCGCTGTTCGGCGGCGGGAAGGTGCTCGTGATCCGGTCCGCGCAGGACCTCGGCAAGGACCTCACCGCCGAGGTGCTCAAGTACGCCAAGGACCCGGCGGACGACGTGGTCCTCGTGGCCGTCCACCACGGCGGCGCCAAGGGCAAGGCGCTCGTGGACGGGCTGACCAAGCTGAAGGCGCGCAAGATCGCCTGCCCCAAGGTGACCAAGATGGGGGAGCGCGTCGACTTCGTGCGCGCCGAGATCCGCCGGTCCGGCGGGAAGATCTCGCCGGACGCGGCGCGCGGGCTGCTGGACGCGGTCGGCAACGACCTGCGCGAGCTGGCGGCCGCGTGCAGCCAGCTCGTCGCCGACACCGGCGGGAAGGTCGACGACGCGGCCGTCGCCCGCTATTACCGCGGCCGCGCCGAGGTCAGCGGGTTCACCGTCGCGGACAAGGCGATCGACGGGCAGCTCGCGGAGGCGTTGGAGCAGTTGCGGTGGGCCCTCGCGACCGGCGTGGCGCCGGTGCTCATCGTGAGCGCGCTGGCCCAGGGCGTCCGCGGACTGGCCAAGGTCGGCGGCGCACCGCGCGGAGCCCGCGGCGCCGCGCTCGCCAAGGACCTGGGGATGCCGCCGTGGAAGATCGAGCGCGTGCAGAAGCAGCTGCGCGGCTGGTCGGGCGACGGGGTGGCGCGCGCCCTCACCGCGGTGGCGGAGGCCGACGCGCAGGTCAAGGGCGGCGCGGCCGACCCCGCCTACGCACTGGAGAAGACCGTCGCCGACATCGTCGCCGCCCGCCGCTGACCCCCGCCCAACCGCCCCACGCGCCCGGCGCCCAACCGCCCCACGCGCCCCGCGCCCAACCGCCCCACGCGCCCCGCGCCCAACCGCCGCCCCGCGCCCAACCGCCGCCCCGCGCTCAACGCTGCCCCGCGCTCAACCGCCGCCCTGTGCTTGGCCGCTGTCCTGGTGCTCGGCGGGCGTCCTATGCGCGGGCGGGCGTCCCGTGCTTGGCCGCTGTCCCGCGCTCGGCCGCCGCCCCCAGTCCGGGCGGGGTCCTGTGCTTGGACGCGATCCTCTGCGCGGCCGTCGTTCCGTGCACGGCACCGCCCCATGCTCGGCGCCCCCGTGTTCGACCGCGCTGTGTTCGGCCGCCACCCCTTGTCCGGCTGGCGTCCACTGCTCGTCGGCTGCCCCCTGCGCGGCCGCCCAGTGCTTAGCCGCGCCGTGTTCGGCCGGCGCCCCTGTCCGGCGGGCGGCCCGTGCTTGGACGCGATCCCCTGCTGGCCGTCGTGCCGTGCGCGGCACCACCCCCATGCTCGGCGCGCCCGTGTTCGGCCGTCCAGTGCTCGGCGGCCGCCTCCTGAGCGGCCGCCGCGCCGTGCTGGGCGGGCGTCCGGGGTCTTGGAGGCTGTCCCGTGCTTGGCGGGGCCTGTGCTTGGGGGCTGGGTTGCGGTTGGTGGTGTGCTGTGTTTGGGGGTGGCGGCCTTTGGGGTTGGGGGGCGTGGCGTGTTGCTGGGGTGGGTCAGGGGGATTCGGCTTTGGTTTTCAGGCCGTTGGCCTCCATGGTGACGTAGCGGCGGGTCCGGGAGCCCATGAGGAGGGCGATCAGCGGGGCGAGGGGGCCGGTCTGGTCGAGGGTGAGGCGGACGGTGCTGCCGCCCGACGTGCCGGGGCGGACCTCGTGGCCGCCCGTCGTGGTGACGCCGGGGGAGCGGGACCGCCAGGTGAAGTTCTCGTTCTCGGTGAACGCGGTGACCGTCCAGACCGCGGCGGGCATGCCGGGCTGGTGGACGCGGGCGCGGGCGCCCTCGCGGAGGGGGCCGTCGAGCAGCTCGACGCGGTTGATCGAGGCGGTCATGTCCGGCCAGTGCTCGACGTCCTTCAGCAGGTTCCAGACGGTGTCGGGGGCGGCGTCGATGTCGACGGTGATCTCGAAGTGCACGGTGGGCTCCCGGTGGTCAGGGCGGTGCGGATCCTGGTCAGCAGGCCGGCGACGAGGGGGTCGGTGCCGCGGCCCGGCAGGTGGACGGCGTAGTAGGGGACGGCGGGCAGGTCGGTGATCTCGCGGAGGACGACCCCCGGCGGCGGGACGACGCAGCCGTTCACGACGGCGAGCCCGGCGCGGAGGGACACGAAGTGCAGCAGCAGCGGCCAGCCCTCCGCCTCGACGGCGGCGGTCCACGGCACGTCGGCGGCGCGGAGGGCGCGTTCGAGGGCGACGCGGTGCGGGCCGGCGGGCGGCGGGACGACCAGGGACGCGCCGGCGAGGTCGGCGAGCGTCAGGGACCGGCGGGCGGCGAGCGGGTGGTCGTCCGGGACGGCGAGAGCCTGCGGGTACGCGGCCAGCGGGACGGTCGCGAGGTCGGCGGGCAGCACGTCGAGGACGGCGACACCGAGGTCGGCGCGGCCGGTGCGGACGGCGGTGAGGGTGCGGGCGCGGTCGCCGTTGACGAGCCGGACGCCGTGCCGGACGGCGTCGCCGAGCAGGTACAGGTAGGCGCCCTCGCCGGCGGCGAGGACGGGCAGGCGGGCCGGGGCGGTGCCGTCGAGGTCGGCGAGGAAGGCGGCGACGCGGGCGTCGAGGTCGCGGGCGAGGCGGGCGACGGCCTCGCCCGCGGGGGTGAGGGCGATGCGGCGGCCGTGCCGGGTGTAGAGGGGGCGGCCGAGGGTCTCGGCGAGCTTGCGGATCTTGACGTGCAGGGCCGGCTGGGAGATGTGCAGGTCCTCGGCGGCGCGGGTGAAGTTGAGGTGGTCCGCGAACGCGGCGAAGGAGGCGAGCGCGTCGGTGGACAGGCGGCTCAACTCCATAATCTGAAACTATATACCGCCGATCGATCGATAGTTCAGTTCTAGCCGTGGTGCGGTCAGGCTCAGAGGCATGGAACCTCGTCTCGGCATCGATTTCGGCCGCGTCATCCAGGGCGTCTCGGCTCCGGGGACGGCGGACACGGCGTTCCTCGGCGGCTCGTTCGCTGAGGCGCTGGCGTCGCCGGCGGCGGACGGCGTGTACGACGTGCTGCCCGGGCTGGTGGAGGCGTTCGGCGGCCGCGCGTGGATCATCTCCAAGTGCGGGGAGCGGGTCCGCGAGCGGACGCTGGCGTGGCTCGACCACCACGACTTCTACGACCGGACCGGGCTGGCCAGGGGGAACGTGCGGTTCTGCCGGAAGCGGCCGGAGAAGGCGCTGCACTGCGCGGAGCTCGGGATCACGCACATGATCGACGACCGCTTGGACGTGCACCGGGCGATCCGCGACGTCGTCCCGTACCGGTACCTGTTCGGCCCGCAGAAGGGCGAGGTCCCGGACTGGGTGCGGCACGTCCCGACGTGGGCGGACGCCGCCGTGATCAGCGCAGATATTCCGGCGGGACGGCGTCCGCCAGCCACACGCCGTTCGCGCTGACGCGGAACGCGTGGCCGTCGGCGGCCATCCGCCCCGCCTCGACGACGAGGACGACGGGCCGGCCGCGGCGGGCGCCGACGCGCCGCGCCGTCTCCGGGTCGGCGGACAGGTGGACGGCGTGCCGGTCCATGCGCAGCAGGCCCTCGCGGCGGATCGCGGGTGCGGTGGCCTCGGTGGTGCCGTGGTACAGCAGCTCCGGCGGCGGGACGGCGGGCAGGCCGAGGTCGACGTCGATGCTGTGGCCCTGGACGGCGCGGATCCGGTCGCCGTCGAGGGCGTAGCGCCGCTTGTCGTTGACGGCGACGACGTGCTCCAGCTCGGCGCGCGTGATGGGGAAGCCGTGCCGGGCGGCGGCGTCGAGCAGGTCGTCGACGCGGGCCCAGCCGCCGGCGTCGAGGGTGAGGCCGATGCGCTCGGGGCGGTGCCGCAGGTGCTTGGCGAGGTACTTGGAGATCTTCACCGTGCGCCGTGCGTCCATGGACCCCCGACCGCCTTCCCCGCCCGGGCATGCGTCAGGGCCGGTCGCGATGGACCGGCCCCGGGCGTGCGCGTCTAGCTGAGCGCCGTGCTCACTTGGCCTGCAGCGCGGCGGCCTGCTTGGCGATGGCCGACTTGCGGTTGGCGGCCTGGTTCTTGTGGATGACGCCCTTGCTGACGGCCTTGTCCAGCTTGCGGGCGGCGGCCTGCTGCGCCGCGACGGCGGCCTCGACCTCGCCGGACTCCGCGGCCTCGCGGAACTTGCGGATCGCGGTCTTCAGCTCCGACTTGACGGCCTTGTTGCGCAGCCGCGCCTTCTCGTTCTGCTTGTTCCGCTTGATCTGGGACTTGATGTTAGCCACGTCGTAGTGCCTCAGCCTTGGTTGCGATCATGGCCTGCCGAGCCGGCAGGCGCGAACAGGATGTCTGACGGGGGCGGACGGTGCCCCCGGGGCACGACGCTACGCCACACGCAGTCGCACAGCCTACCAATCGGGCCCGTCCGCCGCGAACCGGCCTGGTGCCGGGCGGGTGCGGGCCCGCGCCGGAGGGCTTGCACGGAGCATCGCGTCCGGCATGGGACTATGGGACGTACAGATCCATTGTCCACCTGTGAGTTTGCGAACGGACCCCGGTGCCAGCGCCTGAGCCTGACAAGACCGATCCCGCGATCATCCGCAACTTCTGCATCATCGCGCACATCGACCATGGCAAGTCGACGCTCGCGGACCGCATGCTGCAGCTGACCGGCGTGGTCGAGGAGCGCCAGATGCGCGCCCAGTACCTCGACCGGATGGACATCGAGCGCGAGCGCGGCATCACGATCAAGAGCCAGGCGGTCCGGCTGCCCTGGAGCTCGGATGGCACGGACTACGTCCTGAACCTGATCGACACCCCCGGCCACGTCGACTTCTCCTACGAGGTGTCGCGGTCGCTGGCGGCGTGCGAGGGCGCGGTGCTGCTGGTGGACGCGGCGCAGGGCATCGAGGCGCAGACGCTCGCGAACCTGTACCTGGCGCTCGAGGCGGACCTGCACCTGATCCCGGTGCTGAACAAGATCGACCTGCCCGCGGCGCAGCCGGAGAAGTACGCCGAGGAGCTCGCCGGGATCATCGGCTGCGACCCGTCCGAGGTGCTGCGGGTGTCCGGCAAGACCGGCGAGGGCGTGCGCGAGCTGCTCGACAAGATCGTGCGGGACGTCCCGGCGCCGGTCGGCGACCCGGACGGCCCGGCGCGCGCGCTGATCTTCGACTCGGTGTACGACACCTACCGCGGCGTGGTCACCTACGTCCGGATCGTGGACGGGCACCTGTCGCGCCGCGAGAAGAGCCTGATGATGTCGACGGGCGCCGCGCACGACACCCTGGAGGTCGGCGTCATCTCCCCGGAGCCGAAGCCCGTCCAGGGGCTCGGCGTCGGCGAGGTCGGCTACCTGATCACCGGGGTGAAGGACGTCCGGCAGGCCCGGGTCGGCGACACGGTGACCGGTGCGGGACGCCCGGCGCCCGAGGCGCTCGGCGGCTACCAGGACCCGAAGCCGATGGTGTTCTCCGGCCTGTACCCGGTGGACGGCGACGAGTACCCGGAGCTGCGCGACGCGCTCGACAAGCTGCGGCTGAACGACGCGGCGCTGATCTACGAGCCGGAGACGTCCGCGGCGCTCGGGTTCGGGTTCCGCTGCGGGTTCCTCGGCCTGCTGCATATGGAGATCGTCCGGGAGCGGCTGGAGCGCGAGTTCGGCCTGTCGCTGATCTCGACGGCGCCGAACGTGGTGTACCGGGTGGTCATGGAGGACGGGTCGGAGCACACCGTCACCAACCCGAGCGAGTTCCCCGAGGGCAAGATCGGCGCGGTGTACGAGCCGGTCGTGAAGGCGACGCTGCTGTCGCCGGCCGACCACATCGGCGCGATCATGGAGCTGTGCCAGGGGCGCCGCGGGGTGCTGCTCGGCATGGACTACCTGTCGGAGGACCGGGTCGAGATCCGCTACACGCTGCCCCTCGCCGAGATCATCTTCGACTTCTTCGACCAGCTGAAGTCGCGGACCCGCGGGTACGCGTCGCTGGACTACGAGCCGAGCGGCGAGCAGGAGTCCGACCTGGTGAAGGTCGACATCCTGCTGCAGGGCGAGTCGGTGGACGCGTTCAGCCAGATCGTCCACAAGGACAAGTCGCGCGAGTACGGGCTGATGATGACCGCGAAGCTCAAGGAACTGATCCCGCGGCAGCAGTACGAGGTGCCCATCCAGGCCGCGATCGGGGCGCGCATCATCGCGCGCGAGAACATCCGCGCCATCCGCAAGGACGTCCTCGCCAAGTGCTACGGCGGCGACATCTCCCGCAAGCGCAAGCTGCTGGAGAAGCAGAAGGAGGGCAAGAAGCGGATGAAGACGATCGGGCGGGTCGACGTCCCGCAGGAGGCGTTCGTCGCCGCGCTGTCCACCGGCGGCGAGTCCACCGACAAGGGCCGCAAGTAGCGACACCGGAGCCGGGCGCGCGCTGAGGCCGGGCGCGCACCGGAGCCGGGCGCGCGCTGGGCCGGGCGGGCACGCCGCCCGGCCGGGCTATTTGACGATCGGCCAGGCGACGACGACCGGGACCGTGCGGAACTCGCCGCGGTTCGCGGCCCGCGCCGCGTAGACGAGGAAGAACAGCACGGCCGCGGTGAACAGAAGCGGCACCCAGATCAGGACGTCGACGGCGAGTGCGAGCAGGCCCCCGACGATCCAGACGGCGATCGCCGCGAGGCCCATGTTCAGGCCCTGCGCGGCGTGCCGGCGGACGAACGGCGAGCGCGCCTTGCCGAGGTAGACGATGGCGGGCGCGATGGCGCCGACGAGGAACTGGCCGAGGTAGGCCATGAGCGACCACGTCTTCTCGTCGTCGCTGACGGGGCCGTAATGGCCGGGCATCGGCGTGGTGCCGCGTCCCTGGGCCGGCTGCTGCCAGGCCTGGCCCGGGCCGTCCTGCTGGGGCGGCTGCTGCCACGCGCCACCGGGCTGCTGCGGCTGCTGCCAGGCCGAACCGGGCTGCTGCCACGGGCTCTGCTGCTGGGGCGGCTGCTGCTGCCATCCGGGCTGCTGTCCCTGGCCGGGCGACGGGGGAGGCCCGTAGGCCATGGCGGGTGTCCTCTCCGGGTTCGCTGAGCGAGCTTTGGCGAAGTGTACGACTCCTAGGACGCACCCGGAGTTCGCCCGGTTTCCCGCCTTTCCTTCCCGCGCCGCCCGGCATGCGGCCGGTACGGACCGTCAGGGGCGTCAGGGACGCCAGAGGACGCCCGACGGGGCGCCCGGCGTGAGCGTGACCGACCCCTTCCAGGTCAGGAACGACTGCTGCGGCAGGTACGCGCCGTCCAGGAAGAAGCCCCGGTTGAGCGAGGTGACGGTGGCGGGCGCGCCGTTGTCGCCGAGCCCGATGGGACGCCGGATCGCCTCGACGCTCGCGATGTCGGACGCCTGCGTGCCGGCGGGCAGCTCGACCGTCGTCGCGACGGGCCCGTCCCGGTCGATGGACCAGGTCGGCTGGTCGTGGTCGGACCGGTAGAGCCGCGACGGGTCGGACTTCAGCCGGACGCCGAGCGCCACGCCCGGCACGGACCCCGTCCCGGTGGCGGCGCCGGTGGTCTTCGCGAACTCGACGAACAGGTAGGTGCGCTGGTCGCCGACCGCCGTCGTCGCGGGATCGGACGGGCTCTCGATCTTGCCTTCGCGGAGCATCTCCTGCGCCATGACCCGGTACGTCCACGGCTGCTGGTCCATGACGTACTCGCGGGTGCGGTCCTGCGGGCGCGTGGCGGTGACGTCCGGCATGAACCGCAGCGGCGAGTCAGGGGGCGTGACGGTGTCGCACATGTTGTTGTTCACCGTGCATGTCTGCAGCACCGGGTGGTCGGCCTCGTACTTGCCGGTGAACTGCAGCGTCGCGTGGTTGGGCGCCTGGTAGACGCCGGTGCCGTCGACCCGGTTCCCCTTGGCGTCGACCTCGACGCGGTAGATCCACTCGATGTCGGTGGTGCGGCCCCAGCGGGCCATGAGGGCGGGCGTGTCCGTCCCGCCGTCCTCGTTGCTCCAGACGACCGAGTATTCGAGGATCTGGTGGCCGGGGGTGGCGGCGGGCTTGGTCTCGTGCCAGGCGATCAGCGGGGTGTCGGTCGTGGCGTTCTGGTACGCGTCGCCGGTCACCGGGAGGGTCCGTCCCACCACGACGGGCGCGTAGCGCAGGACGAGCTGGTCGGCGGACGGCATCCGGACGCCGGTCCGCGCCAGCCGCACGCGCTGGGCGGCGGGGGCGCTGCCCTTGGCGAACCGGAAGGTGACCTTGTGGCGGCCCCGGTCGACGCGGCCGAGGGCGAGGCTGCGGGGCGTCGGGTCGGACGACGGGACGACGAGGTCGGTGACGTGCCGGCCGTCCACCGCGATGGACACCACGGCGGACTCGGCGCCCTTCTCCGCCCACGACACGCCGGGCGCGGACGCGGTGAAGCCGATCAGCGCCTCCCCGGCGCGGCCGGCGGTGAAGGTGAGCGTGCGGGCGGGGCCGCCGCGGTGGACGTTGATCGTCCGCCCGGCGGTGGAGGCTTCGGAGGGAGCGGCTTGGGCGGGAGCGGCGTCGGCGGGGGCGGCGGCGAGGGCGAGGGGAGCGGCGGCGAGGGCGGCGGCGGACAGGGCGAGTGCTGTGTGACGCGCACGGCTTCTCATGATCGGGAAACCTAGGGCGGCCGGATTGCGCGCCGGTGACGGGCCGGTCCCCGGTGGGTGTCGGGATCGTTGCCGCCAGGACGATCTTCCGGATCCCCGGACGCCCGGTGACCGCGGGGGGTCAGGCGTTGGTCCGGTGCGGGACGGACGGCGCCGGAGGCTGCATCGACACCGCCGCGAACCGCTCCTCCCCGCCGTGGGAGTGCCGCGCGGGGGCTGGCGACCGGCCGTCCGGCTCGTACAGGGTGAGGCCCAGCGCGGGCAGCCGCACCGCCCGTCCCCGCCGCACGACCTCGTGACCCAGCTCGGTGAGGAGCGCGGTCACGTCGCGGGCCGGCTCGTCCAGCAGGTCGATCCCGTCGAGCCGGAACCGCATCTCCGGGTTGCCGCTCCAGCCGGGCCGCCGCGTCCCGCAGATCTCCGCGACCCGCTCCGCGCCCGTCCCGGACCGGTCCGTCGACAGCGACAGCACCCCGCGTCCGACCTGGACGCTGCGGTGATCGGCCCACCCGCACAGGAACTGCGCCCTCGGCGGCGGCGTCCCGCACCGCTCCGCGACCGCGGCGAGCGTCGCCCAGGCGTCCGACGCCGGCGTGCTGAACAGCAGGTGGGCGTCCGGGAGCAGCGCGCCGCGCCCCGGCTCCAGCGTGACCACGAACGGCGCGACCCGGCCGGGGAACCGCGCCGGATCCGCCTCCCGCAGCGTGACGAGGCCCTCCCACTCCACCGGGTCGTCCACCGCGAACCAGGTGATCGCGGCCTCCGCGCCGAGGTCGCCGAAGGTCGCGTCGGTGAGCCGCTCGCCGATCACGGCGCGCAGCCCCTCGGCGGTCTCGCCGAGCCTGCGCCGCCACCACGGCGGCTCCGGGTCGGAGCGCCCGCCGGTCTGCCAGAGGGTGCCGGGACCGTCGAACGCGGTGCGCCGCTCCGCGCCCTTGTCGTCGACGACGACGTAGTGCCAACCGCCGGGGCCGCCGCGCAGCAGCACGCGCGCGGGCACACGCCCCCAGTCCACCGGCCCCTCGTTCCGCATTCGGACGACCCTATCCGCCCAAGAGGGGCGGCACGCATCATTGCGGCCCGTGCCGCCCGCCTTCCGCCCGGCTCGACCAAGATCGTCCCGGCTGGGCGCCGATCGCGGCCGGCGGTTTCGCCGCGACACGGCCGGCGCTCCTCGATCCGGGCCCGGATGTCGGTACGGTCGGGGGCAGTGCGTCGACGGTACCGGAGGTTCCAGCGTGACCCACTCCGAGCAGGTCCTGCGCTCCCCGCGGGAGCGCGAGACCGTGAACGGCGCCGTGCGCGCCCTGCGCTCGGCCGCGCCCCTGGGCTGGGAGCGGCTCGGCTTCGAGTTCCGCGCCACCGTCGGCATCGACAGCGCGTCCTTCGAGGTGGAGGACGCCGCCGGCGAGCGCCGCAAGGCGACGCCGCCGGGCCAGGCCGTCGGCAAGATGGACGAGCTGCGCCGCGTGATGTACCGGCGCGGCAAGGGCGCGTGGTTCACCGCCCGGCTGGAGATCGAGCGCTCCGGCCGGTTCAGCGCCGAGTTCGACTACGACGGCGAGCCCGAGTTCACGCCGCCGCTGACGCCGTCCGCCTACGCGCTGGACCTCGACCGCTTCCCCCGCACCGACGCGCACATCCCCGCCTGGCTCCGCCGCAAGCTCGACGAGGCCTGACGCCCGACCGGGGCGTTCCCCCACAGAGGTGCGGACCATCCCGTTGCGGGCGGCAGACTGTGGGGGTGCCCTCTACGCTGCCCGATGGTGACCCCGTACCCGCCGACGGTGCGCTGCCCGGCAGCGCGCTGGAGGGCCTGGGCGCGCGGCCGTTCGCGTTCTACGTGCACGTGCCCTTCTGCGTGACCCGGTGCGGGTACTGCGACTTCAACACCTACACGGCCACCGAGCTCGGCCCGGGCGCGAGCCGCGACTCCTACGCGGACACCGCGATCGCCGAGGTCCGGATGGCCCGCAAGGTGCTCGGTGACGCGGACCTTCCCGTCCAGACGGTCTTCGTGGGCGGCGGTACACCGACCCTCCTCGCGCCCGACGATCTCGGACGCGTCCTCGCGGCCATCGACGCCGAGTTCGGGCTCGCGCCGGGCGCCGAGGTCACGACGGAGGCCAATCCCGAATCGGTGGACGAGGCCTACGTGGCGAAGCTCCGCGAGGTCGGTTTCACGCGGGTCTCCTACGGCATGCAGAGCGCGCGCGAGCACGTCCTAGCCGTCCTTGAGCGGTCGCATACGCCGGGCCGCGTTCCCCAGGTCGTCGAGTGGACGCGCAAGGCGGGCTTCGAGCACGTCAACCTCGACCTCATCTACGGGACGCCGGGGGAGACCGACGACGACTGGCGCGCGTCCCTGGAGGCGGCCCTCGCCTGCGAGCCCGACCACGTGTCCGCGTACGCGCTGATCGTCGAGGAGGGCACCCGCCTGGCGGCGCAGGTGCGCCGCGGTGAGCTCGCCGCCCCCGACGACGACGCCATGGCCGACCGCTACCTGATCGCCGACGAGCTCCTCGGCGCGCACGGCCTGCGCTGGTACGAGATCTCGAACTGGGCCTCGTCCCCGGAGGCCGCCTGCCGCCACAACCTCCTGTACTGGACGGGCGCGGACTGGTGGGGCGTCGGCCCCGGCGCCCACAGCCACGTCGGCGGGACCCGCTGGTGGAACGTCAAGCACCCCGCCGCCTACGCCGCGCGCCTCGCCGAGGGCACCACGCCCGCGTACGCGCGCGAGGTCCTCGACGCCGGCGACCGCCGCATCGAGCGGATCATGCTCGAGCTCCGCCTCGCGGACGGCTGCCCGGCCGATCTCCTGGACGACGCCGCCGTCCGCCGCGCCATCGCCGACGGCCTCGTCGACCCTGCCGCGTACGAGCGGGGCCGCGCCGTCCTCACCCGCCAAGGCCGCCTCCTCGCCGACGCCGTCACCCGCGACCTGACCTGATCAGGACTGTGCCGGCGCGGTCACGAAGTCGATCAGCTCCTCGACGCGGCCGAGGAGGGCCGGTTCGAGGTCGGTGTAGGTGGTGACGGAGCCGAGGATGCGCTTCCAGGCCGCGCCCGTCTCGCAGTTCCAGCCGAGCGCTTCGACGACGCCCTCCTTCCACGGGAGGCCGCGGGGGACGCGGGGCCAGGCGGGGATGCCGACGGCGGCGGGCTTGACGGCCTCCCAGATGTCGATGAACGGGTGGCCCGTCACGAGCACGTGCGGGGACGAGACCCGCGCGGCGATCCGGCTCTCCTTGGAGCCCTCCACGAGGTGGTCGACCAGCACGCCGAGGCGGCGGCCCTCCTCGGGCGCGAACTCCTCGACGATCGCGGGCAGGTCGTCCACGCCCTCGAGGTACTCGACGACGACGCCCTCGACGCGCAGGTCGTGCCCCCAGATCTTCTCGACCAGCTCGGCGTCGTGGAGGCCCTCCACGTAGATGCGGCTCTCCTTGGCGACCTGGGCGCGCAGCCCCCGCACCGCGATGGACCCGGACGCCGAGCGGGCCGGCGCGGCGGGCGCCGCGGCGGGCCGGACGAGCGTGACCGGCTTGCCGTCGATCAGGAACCCGGCCTTGGTGAGGGGGAACACGCGGCGCTTGCCGAACCGGTCCTCCAGCGTCACGCCGAACTTGTCGCAGGCCACCACGGCGCCGCAGAAGCCGCTGTCGGGATCCTCGGCGACCAGGCCCGGCTCGGCCGGGATCTCCGGGATCTGCCCCTTGCGGGGGCGGCGCCAGTCGCCGGCGAGGACGTCGTCTCCGTAGTTCTTGCTCCGCACGGTTCCGCACACTAACGGCCGGGATAAGATCGCGCAGCCGCGCGCGGCCCGGCGGCCTGCCGCGGCCCCCGGAACGTCCCCTCGGGGCCGTACACTTGGCACTCGGAAGTACGGAGTGCCAGCAAGGCCCTGTCGGCGGTATATCTGGACGTGAGGACCTGTGGAAGGTGCAGAAGGAGGTGACCGGGTGCTGGACGACCGGAAGCTCGCGGTGCTGCGCGCCATAGTCGAGGACTACGTCTCCACGAACGAGCCGGTGGGCTCCAAGGCGCTCGTGGACCGGCACAACCTCGAAGTGTCCTCGGCCACCATCCGCAACGACATGGCGGTGCTGGAGGAGCAGGGCTACATCGCCCAGCCGCACACCAGCGCCGGGCGGGTCCCCACCGACAAGGGGTACCGGCTGTTCGTCGACCGGCTGTCGACGATCAAGCCGCTGTCGGTCGCCGAGCGCCGGGCGATCGAGACGTTCCTGTCCGGCGCGTACGACCTCGACGACATCGTCGGCCGCACCGTCCGGCTGCTCGCGCAGCTGACCCGCCAGGTCGCGGTGGTGCAGTACCCGTCGCTGACCCGCTCGTCGGTGCGGCACGTGGAGCTGGTCCCGGTCGCCGAGGGCCGGCTGCTGCTGGTGCTGATCACCAACACCGGGCGGGTGGAGCAGCGCGTCATCGAGACGGGGAAGATCTCCGAGGAATCCGTCGGGCACCTGCGGGCGTTGCTCAATACATGCCTGGACGGGCTGGGCTTCGGCGACGTGCCGTCCGCCGTCGCGGACCTGCCGGACAAGGTGGGCCCGGACGAGCGGCCGGTGGCCGCCGCGGTCCTGTCCGTCCTGCTGGAGACCCTCGTCGAGAACCACGAGGAGAAGATCGTCTTCGCCGGCGCGGCGAACCTGGCCGCCGTCGACTTCTCGCCGAGCCTGCGGGAGGTGCTGGTGGCCCTGGAGGAACAGGTGGTCCTCATGCGGCTGCTCGGCGAGACCGGCGACTCCTCTACTCTTACGGTGCGGATCGGCACCGAGAACCCCGATGAGGGGCTCCGTTCGACCTCGGTCGTCGCAGCCGACTACGGCGTCGGCGACCTCACGCTGGCCCGGCTGGGCGTACTCGGGCCGACACGCATGGATTACCCCGGCACGATGGGAGCGGTACGGGCAGTGGCACGCTACGTGGGACAGATCCTGGCGGGGTCGTAAGTGGCCAACGACTACTACGCGACCCTCGGCGTCCGCCGGGACGCCAGCGCCGACGAGGTCAAGAAGGCGTACCGGCGGCTCGCGCGCGAGCTGCACCCGGACGTCAACCCGGACCCGGAGACGCAGGAGAAGTTCAAGGAGATCACCCAGGCCTACGAGGTGCTCTCCGACCCGAAGAAGCGCGAGATGTACGACCTCGGCGCGGATCCGTTCGCGCCGGGCGGCGCGGGCGCGGGCGCCGGCGGGTTCGGCGGCGCCGGGTTCCCGTTCAGCGACATCATGGACGCCTTCTTCGGCACCGCGACGTCCCGGGGCCCCCGCTCGCGCGCGCGCCGGGGCCGGAACGCGACGCTGCGCGTCGAGCTGGACCTGGCGGAGACCGCGTTCGGCACGACCCGCGAGCTGTCCATCGACACCGCGGTCGCCTGCACGACCTGCGAGGGGACGGGCTGCGCGCCCGGCACCCACCCGGAGACCTGCGAGACCTGCCACGGCCGCGGCGAGGTGCAGCAGGTGCAGCGCTCGTTCCTCGGCCAGGTCATGACGGCCCGGCCGTGCCCCGCCTGCGGCGGGTTCGGCTCGGTGATCCGGCACCCGTGCACCGAGTGCTCGGGCGACGGCCGGGTCCGCACCCGGCGCACCGTCAAGGTCAAGATCCCGGCGGGCGTGGAGAACGGCATCCACATCCAGCTCGCCGGCGAGGGCGAGGTCGGCCCGGGCGGCGGCCCGCCCGGCGACCTGTTCCTGGAGATCGCCGAGAAGCCGCACCCGATCTTCGAGCGGGAGGGCGACGACCTGCACTGCACGGTCGAGATCCCGATGACCGCCGCCGCGCTCGGCACCAGCGTCACGATCGAGACGCTGGACGCCGCCGAGGAGGTCGACATCAAGCCCGGCACCCAGTCCGGCCAGGTGATCACGCTCTACAACCGGGGCGTGCGGCACCTCAACGAGAGCGGCCGCGGCGACCTGATGATCCACGTGAACGTGGAGACGCCGGGCAGGCTCGACGAGGAGCAGGAGGAGCTGCTGCGGCGGCTCGCCGCGCTGCGCGGCGAGGAGCGCCCGCCCGGCAAGTTCGCGCCGGGCCAGCGCGGCATGTTCTCCCGCCTCCGGGACGTTTTCAACCAGCACTGAAGAGCCACCGCGGCGGCCTACCGCGAGGGCCGCGACGGCACGCCGCCGGCCCCGGGCGGGCCCGCCGCGGGTGGTCCGGGGGGAGGGCCATGAGTCCGCCGGTGTTCCTCGCCGACCCGGGCCGGCTGCGCGCCGACCGGGTCGTCCTGGACGGCGCCGAGGGGCGGCACGCGGCGACCGTGCGGCGGCTGCGGCCCGGTGAGCGGGTCGACCTGACCGACGGCGCCGGGCTGCTCGCCGAATGCGTCGTCGCGGCGGCCGACAAGGCGTCCCTGACCCTGGACGTGCTGTCCCGCCGCACGGACCCGGCGCCCGCGCCGCGGCTCGTGGTCGTGCAGGCGCTGCCGAAGGGTGACCGCGGCGAGCTGGCCGTGGAGACCATGACCGAGGCCGGCGTCGACGAGATCGTCCCGTGGGCGGCGGCCCGGTGCGTGACGCAGTGGCGCCCGGAGCGCCGGGAGAAGGCCCTCGGGCGGTGGCGCAACGCCGCCCGCGAGGCGGCGAAGCAGGCGCGCCGCAGCCGGCTGCCGGACGTGCCGGACCTCGCGTCCACCGCCGACGTCGCCGCCCGGATCGCCGCCGCGTCGCTCGCGCTCGTCCTGCACGAGGACGCCGAGGAGCCGCTGAGCGGCGTGCGGCCGCCCGGAGCCGGGGACATCGTCCTGGTGGTCGGCCCGGAGGGCGGGATCGCCGACGAGGAGCTGGAGCGGTTCGCCGCGGCGGGCGGGCGCCTCACCCGGCTCGGCCCGACCGTGCTGCGGACCTCGACGGCCGGGGTGGCCGCCGCGTCCGTGCTGCTGGCCGCCACCGGCCGCTGGTGACCCGCCGCCGGCGGGACCGGGCGGCGGGCCGGGCGGGCTAGGGCGCGGAGGCGCCGGCGCCCTGGTCGGCGGTGGTGGCGGGAGCGCTCGTGGCCGGCGGCGTCGGCTGCTCGGTCGGCTGCGTGGGCGTCGTCGGCGGCGGCGTCGTCGGGGTCTGCGTCGGCGTCGGGCTCGTCGTGGGGCTGCCGCTCGGGCACGGCGAGGCGGACGCCTTCGCCGGCTTCTTCGACGCCCCGGACGACGTGGACGTCTTCGCGCCGCCGGCGCCGACGGACCCGCACGGGGTGGGGCTGGACGAGGCCGACGGGGACGACGACGCCGACGCGGACGCCGAACCGGACGTGCCGAGCTGCGACGGCGTCGGCGCCCCGGGCTGCAGCGGGCGGCCCTGCGAGTCGACGTGGTCGCCGGTGTGATCGTCGTGGTCGCTCCCGGACGGCCCGTTGTTGCCGACCGAGTGCTGGATGAGGTCGATCGTCTGCGGCGCGGTCACGCCGAGCCCGGCGATCGCCACGGCCGCGGCCACGGCGAGCGCGGGCCGCGCCCAGGTGAGGGCGAACCGGTCCAGCCCGTACCAGGCGGTGCCGAACCGTTCCAGGCCGAACCAGCGCCGGCGGCGCGGATCGGCGATCCGGGCCCGGATGCGCTCCAGGCCGTCGTCGGCGGGTGTGACCGAGTCCGCCTCCGCGTGCAGGGCGCGGCGGAGGATCTCGCCGTGCTCGTCGTGGGGGTCGGTGGTCATGAGAACTGCTCCAGGACGTTGCGTAGCGCGGTCATGCCGCGCGCCGTATGGCTCTTCACGGCGCCTCGGGAGATCCCCATCGCGTTGGCGATCTCCGCTTCGGACAGATCGGCGTAGTAGCGCAGGACGAGCGCCTCCCGCTGGCGTGCGGGGAGCCGGGAGAGCGCGTCGATCACCGCCGAGCGTTCCAGTTCGCCGATCGCCCCGGCCTCCGCGCTCGGCGCGTCCGGCAGCCCCTTCGGGGCGTACTTCTCCACGACGGCGCGGTGCCGCAGCACCGATCGCGACCGGTTGACCACGGACTGGCGCAGGTACGACAGGGCCTTGTCGGGGTCGCGCAGGCGGCGCCAGCCGCCGTGCATCGCCACGAACGCGTCCTGGACGACCTCTTCGGCGGTCCCGGAGTCGCGCACGAGCATGGCGGCGAGACGCACGAGCGAGCGGTAGTTGGCGCTGTAGAGCGCGGTCACCGCCTGATCGGCGTCCCAGGCGACGGCCACGGCCCCCGCCGTTCCCCTGGCCACGAGGGTCTCGGTCACGTCAGTGGGACGCGCACCCTCGCCGTTGGGTTTACGAAAGGGCATGTTCTTGAGGACCTCGGTCACCTATCCGCCGCCTTCACCGTCCCCCGGCCGCCTTTCGGACGGGCCTTGCGGACCGGCATCGAATCGGGTGTCCCCCACCCGCGCGAAGACGCGGCAACGCCCTCGGACCGGGGGGTACGCCCTGAGTTGACAACCTTAACCAGTGGCCGGTCGGAATGCGGCTCGACAACCGGAGATCGACGCCGGAAACATTAGCGATCTTGGGGCGTCGCGGACCATCCCCGCACCGGTCTCGATAGGATCTCGGAACGCGGCCGCGGCCGCCGTGAGGGGAGACAGATGACCGACTGCCTGTTCTGCAAGATCGTTTCCGGGGACGTGCCCGCCAAGGTCGTCCGGGACTCCGCGCGCGTCCTGGCGTTCCGCGACATCAACCCGCAGGCGCCCACGCACGTGCTGGTCATCCCCAAGGACCACCACCCCACGGCCGCCGAGCTCGCCGCCGCCGACCCGGAACTGCTGGCCGAGGTGCTCGGCGAGGCGCACCGGGTCGCCGTGGACGAGGGCATCGACGGCACCGGCTACCGGATCGTCTTCAACACCGGCGCCCAGGCCGGCCAGACGGTCTTCCACGTGCACGCACACGTGCTGGGCGGGCGTGGCCTGAACTGGCCGCCCGGCTGACCGGACCGGACGCCGCCGGACGCCGCCGGACGCCGCCCGGCCGAGGGGGTCCCGCCGAGGGGCGGCCGCCCGGGCCGTCCCGGCGACGCGGAGACCGGGTGCGGGGAAGAGACGCGGAGACCGGGTGCGGGGAAAAGCGGCGGCGTTCCGTCGGGGCCGCCCAGTACCATGGAAACGCAACCCAGGACACCCGGAGCGAACAGAAGGCAGGTCGGAGAGGCCGCAAGGCCCGGCTGATGGTCGAATCAACTCACACGAGGTCAACTCGGACGGGGCGTGACGACGGCGCGCGCTCCCAGATCAAGATCGTGGTGCCGGACGACCATTCGATGGTGAGCCTGCTCGGCTCCCGGGACGAGCTGCTGCACGCCGTCGAGCGCGCGTTCGGCAGCGCCGTCGACGTGCACGTCCGCGGCAACGAGATCACCGTGACCGGCCCGGAGGGCGAGACCGACCTCGCGTCCCGGCTGTTCACCGAGATGCTGGAGCTGCTCAAGAACGGCACCCAGCTCACGCCCGACGCGGTCGAGCGCAGCCTCGCGATGCTGCGCGGTGAGGGCGGCGAGCGCCCGGCGGAGGTCCTCACCCTGGACGTGCTGTCCAGCCGGGGCCGCACCATCCGGCCGAAGACGCTGAACCAGCGCCGCTACGTCGACGCGATCGACAAGCACACGATCGTGTTCGGCATCGGCCCGGCGGGCACCGGCAAGACCTACCTGGCGATGGCCAAGGCCGTCCGCGCGCTGCAGGACAAGAAGGTCAACCGGATCATCCTGACGCGCCCGGCGGTCGAGGCGGGCGAGCGGCTCGGCTTCCTGCCCGGCACGCTCTACGAGAAGATCGACCCGTACCTGCGGCCGCTGTACGACGCGCTGCACGACATGGTCGACCCCGACTCGATCCCGCGCCTGATGGCCGCCGGCACCATCGAGGTCGCGCCCCTCGCCTACATGCGGGGCCGCACCCTCAACGACTCGTTCATCATCCTCGACGAGGCGCAGAACACCTCGCCCGAGCAGATGAAGATGTTCCTCACCCGGCTCGGGTTCGGGTCGAAGGTCGTCGTGACCGGCGACGTCACCCAGGTCGACCTGCCGAACGGGCAGCTGAGCGGGCTCCGCGTCGTTCAGGACATCCTGGAGGGCGTCGAGGACATCCACTTCTCCCGGCTGGACAGCCGCGACGTCGTCCGGCACAAGCTGGTCACCGACATCGTCGACGCCTACAACCGGTACGACGAGACCCGGGTGCCGGAGTTCAAGCAGGGCGCGAACGGCCGCGGCGCGCCGCGCAAGCGGGGGCGGCAGTGAGCATCGAGGTGCTGAACGAGTCGGGCGCCGCGGTCGACGAGAAGGGCATCGCCGCCCTCGCCCGGCACGTCCTCGACGGCATGCGCGTCCACCCCCTCGCCGAGCTGTCGATCCTCTTCGTCGACGAGGCCGCGATGACCGAGCTGCACGAGAAGTGGATGGACGAGCCCGGCCCCACCGACGTGCTGTCGTTCCCGATGGACGAGCTGCGCCCCGGCCACATGTCCGGCGGCGCAGACGAGGACGGCGAGACCGACCCGGGCCTGCTCGGCGACGTCGTGCTGTGCCCGTCCGTCGCCGAGAAGCAGGCGAAGGAGGCGGGGCACGCCACCGAGGACGAGCTGGAACTGCTGTGCACGCACGGCATCCTGCACCTCCTCGGCTACGACCACGCCGAGCCGGAGGAGCACAAGGAGATGTTCGGCCTGCAGGCCGGCCTGCTCGCCTCCTGGCGGGAGGAACGCGGCCGCCGATGAGCACCGCCCAGGGGTGGCTGTCCGCCCTGGCGGTGGGCCTGGTCCTGATGGCGGGCCTGCTGGCCGGCGCGGAGACCGCGCTCGCCCGCGTCTCGCGGGTCACCGTCGAGGAGCTCGTCCGGGAGAACCGGCGCGGCGCCGGCAAGCTCGCCGAGGTCGTCGCCGACCCGGCCCGCTACGTCAACATGGTCCTGCTGCTGCGGATCGGCTGCGAGCTGGTCGCCACCGTGATCGTCGCGGACCTGTGCATCTCCTGGCTGGACGAGACGTGGCGCGCCTACGTCGTCGCCGCCGCGATCATGATCGTGGTCAGCTACGTCGTGATCGGGGTGGGGCCCCGCACGCTCGGCATCCAGCACGCCGGCCGGATCGCGCTGGCCGGCGCCGCCGTGATCCACCCGGTCACCCGGGTGCTCGGGCCGCTGCCGCGGCTGCTGATCGCCCTCGGCAACGCCCTCACCCCGGGCCGCGGCTTCCGCGAGGGGCCGTTCGCGTCCGAGGCCGAGCTGCGCGACCTCGTCGACCTCGCCGAGCAGCGCAGCCTGATCGAGCCCGACGAGCGGCAGATGATCCACTCGGTGTTCGAGCTGGGCGACACCCTCGTCCGCGAGGTGATGGTGCCCCGCACCGACATCGTGTTCATCGAGCGCGGCAAGACCCTGCGGCAGGCGATGTCCCTCGCCCTGCGCAGCGGCTTCTCCCGCATCCCCGTCGTCGGCGAGAACGAGGACGACGTCGTCGGCATCGCCTACCTGAAGGACGTCGTCCGCCGCAGCCAGGAGAACCCGGCCGGCGAGGCGGTCGAGACCGTCGGCTCGGTCATGCGCGATGCGACGTACGTCCCGGACAGCAAACCGATCGACGAGCTGCTGCGCGAGATGCAGGCCCGCCAGATCCACCTCGCCGTGGTGATCGACGAGTACGGCGGCACCGCCGGCCTCGTCACCATCGAGGACATCCTGGAGGAGATCGTCGGCGAGATCACCGACGAGTACGACCGGGAGATCCCGCCGGTGTCCTGGCTCGACGACGGCGCCGCCCGCGTCACCGCCCGGCTCCCCGTGGAGGACCTCGCCGAGCTGTTCGACGTCGAGCTGGACGCCGAGGAGGTCGAGACCGTCGGCGGCCTGCTCGCGCACGCCCTCGGCCGCGTCCCGATCGAGGGCTCCACCGCCGAGGTCGGCCCCGCGGACGGCGAGCCCCCCGTCCTGTCCCTGAAGGCCGAGACGATCGCCGGCCGCCGCAACCGCGTCGGCACCGTCCTCGTCCGCCGGCTGCGTTGATCCAGGGGGGCGACCCCCTGGAACCCCCGTCACGGTCGGCAGGCCGTTTCCCGCTCCGCTGGCGCTCCGCGCGAAACAGCCTGCCGACCGGCGGGCGGGCCCGCTGCGCTCGCTGCACTCGCTCCGCGTGCCCGCCCGTGACGGGGGCTGGGCTTCGAACTGCTGGGGTTTGACCTCCGGAACCCACCGCGCGACGGCCAGGCCCGTGACCTGTGGCTGAGGTTCGAGCTGCTGGGGCTGACGTCTGAATCTCGTTTTGGGTGACCGGTCAGTGTGCTTTTTCCTGGAATCGGTGGGGGTGCAGGCTGTTGGGTGGTCGGGTGACGGCTTCGGTGGGAGGGGTGCGGTCCGGTGGCGGATGAGGACGTTGCGCTGGTCTGGCGGCCCGGTGAGGTGATCCTGGGGCTGTACGAGGTCCGCGACGTGATCACCAGCGGCGGGATGGGGGTGGTCTACCGGGTCCTGCACCGCGGGTGGAACGTCGAGCTGGCGGTGAAGGTGCCCCGGCCCGATCTCGTGGCGGCGGGACGGGGGCTGCGGGAGTTCGAAGCCGAGGCGGCGACGTGGGTGGGCCTCGGCGCGCATCCGAACACGGTGAAATGCGTCTACGTGCGGACCCTCGGAGGCGTTCCGCGGGTGTTCGCCGAGTGGCTGGACGGGGGCAGCCTCGCCGACGCGGTGCGGGACGGGCGCCTGTACGCCGGCGGCAGGCGGGCGGCCCTGCGCCGCGTCCTGGACGTCGCGGCCCAGACCGCGCGGGGGCTCGAGCACGCGCACCGGGCCGGGCACGTCCACCAGGACGTCAAGCCCGCGAACGTGCTGCTGGACGGGGACGGGACGGCCAAGGTCACCGACTTCGGGCTGGCCGGGGCGCGTGCCGCCGCGGGGGAGGACGTCACCGTTCCGCCCGGCGCGAGCTTGCTGGCCGGGTACGGGGGGATGACCCCGGCGTACTGCTCGCCGGAGCAGGCCGAGGCGGCCGAGCGGATGCGGGAGTCCGGCGGGCCCCGGCCGAAGCTGACGCGGGCGACCGACACGTGGTCGTGGGCGCTGACGGTGCTGGAGATGTTCGTCGGGCATCCCCCGTGCCCGGCCGGGCAGGTCGGCGCCGAGGTGTTCGCCGCGTTCGCCGAGGCCGGCGCCGAGGCCGCGGCGTTCGCGGGGGAGACCGACGAACGGCTCGACGCCATCCCCGCGATGCCCAGCGGCCTGGTCGCCCTGCTGCGGGACTGCCTGGCCCCGGCGCCGGGGGATCGGCCCAGGGACATGGGCCGGATCGCCGACGCCGTCGCGGAGGTCTACGCCGAGGCCGTCGGCGAGCCCTACCCCCGGCCGGAGCCGCTGACGGCCGTACGGCTGGCCGACGAGCTGTCGAACCAGGCCCTGTCGATGCTGGACCTGGGACGCGGCGACGAGGCCGAGGCGCTGTGGCGGCGCGCCGCCGAGGCCGACCCGCGCAACCCGCACGTCGCCTACAACCGGGGCCTGCATCTCTGGCGCACCGGCGAGCGGACCGACGCGGAGGTGGTCGCCGATCTGGAGGAGGTCCGCGCGGCGCATCCCGGGGAATGGGAGCCGGCCTATCTGCTGGGCCTGCTGCATCTGGAGCGCGGTGATCCGGAGGCCGCCGAGGAGGCGCTGCTGGCCGCCGGACGGGCCGCCCCGGACGTCCCGGAGGTCACCGTCGCGCTGGAGCGGGCGGGCGCCGTGCCCCGGCTCGGCGCGCCCCGGGTCCTGAAGCGGCACGGCGGGCCTGTGAACGCCGTGGCGTTCAGCGGCGACGGCCGGTTCGGCCTGTCGGCGGGCGAGGACGAGAAGGTGCACGTGTGGGACCTCGCCCGGCGCCGGTTCCGGATGCCGGGCCGGGGCGGGCCGCGCCGCGTCCGGACCCTGAGGACGCCGGGAGCCGAGTACGGTGTGCGGGCGATCTCGGTCGACGCGCAGGGCGAACGCGCGGTGTTCGGCGGGCACGACGGCCCCGCGCAGATCTGGGACCTGCGCGCCGGACGGCTCTCCCACGAGCTGACCGCCGGTCCGGGAATGGACGTCAGCGGCCCCGGAGGGCTCATCGGGGCGCTCATCGGCGGCTCCCTGCCGTACCTCCCGACCGTGGACGTGGCGATGAGCGCGGACGCGCGCCTCGTGGCGACCGTGCACGGCGACGGGGCCGTCCGGGTGTGGGACGCGTCCACCGGACGGTGCCTGCGGCGGCTGGCGGACGGGCACGGCACGTCCTACGCCCACTTCGCCTCGGTGCACGTCGACCGGGACGGCGAGGTCGCCTTCGGACGCGACGCGGAGACCGGTGTCGCGCACGCGTGGGACACCCGGACGGGTGGGGTGCTGCGCACGTTCGGCGAAGCGTCCTTCATGGCCGCGATGAGCGCCGATGGCGGGACGGTCGTCACGCAGGAGGGAGCTGACCACCGGGCGCGGGTGCGGATCTGGGATGGGGAGTCGGGCCGGGAGGTCCGCAGCGTGAACCGTCCGGGCGGCCTCGGGGACGAGTTCGCCGTGAGCGGCGACGGGCGTTACGCGATCTGCTGCGACCAGAACGCCATGGAGCTGTGGGAGCTCGGCACGAAGCGGCGCCTGCGCTCCTGGCCGACATCGGAGCGGGCGATGGTGGCGGCGCTGAGCCCCGACGGGCGCCGCGCCCTCATCGGCGACGACGAGGGCGAGGTCGCCCTGTGGGACATGCCGGTGCCGGGACCCGCGGCGCCCTGGAGCTACCCGCTCCCGCGCGAGGCCGCCGACCGGCTCCGCGAGGACGAGGTCGTGGACCGGGCGCTCGACCGGACGGCGGAGTTGATGGCCGAGGGGCGGTCCGCCGCGGCCGCCGATGAGATCCGCCGGGCCCGGGCTGTTCCCGGTTACCGGCGGCACCGCGTGCTGCTCGATCGCTGGCAGGACGTGGCGCGGGACGGGCGGCGCGCCGCGCTGTCGGACGCGTGGGCCCGCGACGCCCCGGCGATCGTGGGCGAACGCCGCGTCCCGCCCGTGACGGGTCACGGCGGCCTCCTGGTGCTGACCGGCGGCGAGGACGGGACGGTGCAGGTCTGGGACCTGGCGCGGGGCGAGCGGCGCCACGCGCTGGCGGGACACGAGGGTCCGGTCCACAGCCTCGCTCTCGTGGGCGATGGGCCGCTGGCGCTGTCGGGCGGCCGGGACGGCACCGTCCGCGTCTGGGACGTGGAGTCGGGTGCCGCCCTGCACGTGCTCGACGGCCATCGCGGCGAGGTCACCGTGGCGGTGAGCGCCGACGGCCGGGTCGCCGCTTCAGGCGGGGAGGACGGCGCCGTCCGCGTATGGAACCCGGAGACCGGCGAAATCGTCTGCCGGCTCGCTGAACGGCACAGCACCGGGATCAGCCGGCTCCTGTTGAACGGCGACGGAAGCCGCGTCGTGTCGACCGCGTCGGGCGACCACTGGGCCCCGCACATCTGGGACGCCCGGACCGGAAACCGCCTGCACGTCCTGCCGCACGATCACGGCAGCGGATGGGGCGCCGACGCGCTGGCGCTGAGCGGCCGCGGGGACGTGCTGCTGTCGGGCCATCAGGACGGGACCGTGGGCGCGTGGGACGTCCGGAACGGCAAGGCGCTCCACACGATGACCGGCCACGGCGGCTCCGTGCGGAAGGTCGCGGTCTGCGCCGACGGCACGCGGGGCCTCTCGCTGGGCGCCGACGCGACGGCGCGGATCTGGGACCTGCGCTCGGGCGAGGGCCTGCCCGTCCCCGGCGCCGAAGGCGTGGACGCCTGGTTCGCCGCGATCGCCGCCGACGGCCGCTTCGCCGTCACCGACGGCCGGGACGACCAGGTGAGGGTGTGGGACCTCCGTACCGGCGAGTGCCTGCGCGTGCTGGGCCGCCACGACGCCTCCGTGGCGGGCCTCGGCCTCAGCGGGAACGGCCGCGTCGTGACCTCGCTGGACCACAACGGCGTCGTCCGCGTGTGGGAACTGGACTGGGAGTTCGACTTCTCCCGCTAGCGGCCTTACTCGCCGCACCCGCCGGGGCCGCACCCGCCGCGCCGGGCGCGTTCAGACGGTGGTGCGCAGGTCGCCGTTGGGGGCGGCCACGAGGACGGGGGCCTTCGGGCCGAGGTCGCGGACGGCGGCGACGTCGGCCGGGTCGGCGGTGCCGGCGGCGGTGACGACGGCGGCGGCCTCGAGGTCCTCGGCGCCGCTGGACACGGCCATCGCGACGGCGACCTTGAGGGCCGACAGCTTCAGCGACGGCAGGTCCACGCTCGTGGCGGAGTAGGTGCGGCCCGTCTCGTCCCGCACGGCGGCGCCCTCGGCGGCGCCCGCGCGCGCCCGGGCGGACCGGGCCAGGGTGATGATCTTCGCGTCCTCGGCGTTCAGCTCGCTCACGCCCCCAGCGTACGGGCTCGCCGGTGACCGCAAGTCACCGGCAACCGGGCGGCAAGCGGGCCGGGCGAGCCTGGGCGGTGTCGGATTCACACCGTTCTGGGGGAGGGCCATGTCCCGCCTGCTCTACCGCCTCGGCAAGGCAGCGGCCATGCGGCCGTGGCGGTCCGTCGTCGTCTGGCTGGTCCTCGTCGGCGCGATGGCCGGTCTCGCGGGCGTCGCCGGGGGCGCGCTGCACGACGACTACACGCAGTCCGGGAGCGGCTCGCAGAAGGCGAGGGACCTGCTGGAGGAGCGGTTCCCCGCGCTGTCGGGCGCGGACGCGCGGGTCGTCGTGCACGCGAGGACCGGCCGGGTCGATCCGGGGGCGCTGGCCGCCGCGGGGGCGCGGCTCCGCACGCTCCCGCACGTCAGCGCGGTGGATCCGGCGCTGCCGAGCCCGGACGGGCGGACCGCGCTGCTCACCGTCCGGTACTCGGTGCAGGTCACCGACCTCGCGCCCAAGGAGACCGTGGACCGGCTGAGGTCGGCGACGCGGAACCTGGACGCCGCCGGCTACCAGATCGAGTTCGGCGGCCAGGTACCGGAGAACGTGACCGCGCCGGGCGGCGTCGCCGAGGGCGTCGGGATAGTGGCCGCGCTCGTGGTCCTGTTCCTGGCGTTCGGGTCGGTGGTGGCGGCGGGGCTGCCGCTCGCGGTCGCGCTCGCCGGGCTCGGGGCCGGCGTGTCCGGGGTGACGCTGCTCGCCGCGTTCACCGACGTGTCGACGACCGCGCCCACGCTGGCGGTCATGGTGGGCCTCGGCGTCGGGATCGACTACGCGCTGTTCATCCTCACCCGGCACCGGGAGGGGCTGGCCGAGGGCCTGGACGTGCCCGAGGCGGCGGGACGCGCGATCGCGACCGCCGGCCAGTCGGTGATCTTCGCCGGGTTCACCGTGCTGCTGGCGCTGTGCGGGCTGGTGCTGTCGCGGAACCCGGTCTACATGACGATGGGGTTCGCGACCGGGCTCGTCGTGGCGTTCACCGTCGCGAGCGCCGTCACGCTGCTGCCCGCGGTGCTGGGCCTCGCCGGACGCCGGGTGCTGCGCCGCCGCGACCGGGCCCCCGGCGCGACGGTCCACGCGGACTCGCCGCGCGTGCGGCGCTGGGCCGAGCACGTCGGGCGCCGCCCGTGGGCGTGGCTGCTCGCCGGGCTCGTCCTGATGATCACGCTGGCGGCGCCCGCGCTCGGGATGCGCACGTGGCCGAGCGACGCCAGCAGCGAACCGGAGTCCAACACCGTCCGGCGCGCGTACGACCTGGTCGCCGACGGCTTCGGCCCCGGCGCCAACGGCCCGCTGATCGTCGCCGTCGACCTGCGGAAGACCGGCGCGGGCACGCTGCCCGCCCTGCGGGACCGGATCGCCCGCACCGACGGCGTGGTGAGCGTGACGCCGCCGCAGCTGTCGCCGGGACGTGACGCCGCCGTCCTCGTCGCGACGCCGCGGTACGGGCCGCAGGACGAGCACGCGCCCGCGGTCGTCGACCGGATCCGCGCGCACGACCTGCCGCCCGGCGCGGAGATCACCGGCCTCACCGCCGCGTACGTGGACCTGTCGCGCTCGCTGTCGGACCGGCTCTGGCCGATGATCGGCGCCGTCGTCGCCACCTCGTTCGTGATGCTGATGCTCGTCTTCCGGTCGCTGGTCGCGCCGCTGAAGGCCGCCGCGATGAACCTGCTGTCGATCGGCGCCGCCTACGGCGTGCTCACGGCGGTGTTCCAGTGGGGCTGGGGAGCGGGCCTGCTCGGGCTCCCGCACGGCGTGCCCGTGTCGTCGCTCATCCTGCTGCCGATGTTCGCGGTGCTGTTCGGGGTGTCCATGGACTACGAGGTGTTCCTGCTGTCGCGGGTCCGGGAGGAGTGGCTGCGGCACGGCGACGCGCGCGGTTCGGTGTCGTCCGGGCTGGCCGCCACGGGCCGGGTGATCAGCAGCGCCGCGCTGATCATGGTCGCGGTCTTCCTCGGCTTCGCCGCCGACCCGGGCCTGGTCATCAAGCAGATGGGAGTGGGGCTCGCCGTCGCGGTCGCGCTGGACGCGACGGTCGTCCGGCTGGTGCTGGTGCCCGCCGCGATGGCGCTGCTCGGACGGGCGAACTGGTGGCTGCCGAAACCGCTCGCCCGCGTCCTGCCCGAGATCGGCCCGCACGGCTCCACGGACACGGCGGACGCCGGGCGCCAGCGGGAGCCCGCCCCGGCGCGCTAGCACCGCCGAGGTGGTGATCCCACCGGAGCGGTAGGGGATCACGGCGGCGGTCACGGCCCGGTTAGGCTGATCGGGCCATGACCACCGCCGTCCGCGTCCTCGGGGCGTTCGCCGTGCACGTCGCGGGCGCGCCCGCCGACCTGGGCGGCCCCCGCCGGCGCTCGGTGCTCGCGCGGCTCGCCGCCGCGCACGGCCGGATGGTCCCCGCGGACCGGCTCGTCGAGGACCTCTGGGCGGGCACCGCCCCGCCGCGCGCCGCCGCCGGCCTCCAGTCGTTCGTGTCGCACCTGCGGCGCGTCCTCGAACCCGGCCGCCCGCCCCGCACGCCCGCCCGGATCCTGGTCACCGAGCCGCCCGGATACGCCCTGCGGCTGCCGGACGGCGCCGTCGACGCCTGGCGGTTCGACGCCCTGATCGACGGGGCCGCGCGGCTCCTCGCCGCCGGCGACCCGGCCGGGGCGCGCCGCGACGCCGAGGCGGCGCTGGCCGAGTGGCGCGGCCCCGCCTACGCCGAGTTCGCCGCGCTGCCGTGGGCCGCCGCGGAGGCCGCCCGGCTGGACGAGCGGCGCCGGCTCGCCGTCGAGCGCCGCGCCGAGGCGATGCTCGCGCTCGGCGCCGCCGCCGAGGCCGTCCCCGACCTGGAGGCGCACGCCGCCGGCCACCCGCTGCGCGAGGAGGCGTGGCGGCTGCTGGCCCTCGCCCTGTACCGGGCGGGACGGCAGGGCGACGCGCTCGCCGCGCTCCGCCGCGCCCGCGCCGCCCTGATCGACGAGCTCGGCGTCGACCCCGGCCCGGCCCTGCGCGACCTGGAGGCCGGCATCCTCGCCCAGGCCCCCGACCTCGGCGGCGCCGCGGAACGGCCCGCCCCGTCCGTCGTGCGGACGGCGCCCGCCGAGCCGTCCGGCGCCGCGTTCGTCGGCCGGGAACGGGAACTGGCCATGCTGGACGAGGCGGCCCGCCAAGCCGGCGCGGGGCGCGGCACCACCGTCCTCATCAGCGGTGACGCCGGCATGGGCAAGACCGCCCTCACCGAACGGTTCGCCCGCCTCCTCGCCGGACGCGGCTGGACGTGCGCCTGGGGGCGCGCGCCGGAGACCGGAGGAGCGCCCGCCGCTTGGCCCTGGGCAGAGCTGCTCCGCGACCTCGCCGCCACCGCCCCGCCGCCCCCCGGACTGGCCGGCCGCCTCGCCCCTCTCCTCGACGACGCCGCGACCGGGGACGCCGGCACCGACGTCAGCGCCGGCCGGTTCCGCCTGCACCTCGCCGCCGGCGACTACCTCGCCGGGCTCGCCGAAGCGACGCCGCTCCTGCTCGTCCTCGAAGACCTGCACTGGGCCGACGAGGAGACCCTCGCGCTGCTCACCCGCCTCGCCGGGCGGCTCCGCGACCACCGCGTCCTGCTCGCCGCGACGTTCCGGCAGACCGAGGTCCCGGGCGCGCTCGCCGCCGCGCTCGCCACCCTGGCCCGGCACGAGCCCGCCCGGATCGAGCTGCCCGGGCTGTCGGCCGCCGAGGTCGCCGCGCTCGTCCGGGCCGTCTGCGCCACCGGGCTCGGCGACGCGGAGCTGACCGCCATCGCCGAGCGGACCGGCGGGAACCCGTTCTTCACCCGCGAGACGGCGCGGCTCCTCGCCGCCGAGGGCCTGCCCGCCGCCACCCGCCGGGTGCCCGCCGGCGTCGGCGACGTGCTGCGCCGCCGCATCGCCCGGCTCCCCGAACCCGCCCGGGCCGTCCTGCGGGACGCCGCCGTCGCCGGCCGCGACGCCCGCCTCGACGTGCTCGCCGACCTGTCCGGCGACGAGGACGCCGTGCTCGACGCCGTCGAGGCCGCCCTCGCCGCCGGACTGGTCACCGAGCCCGCGCCCGGACGCCTGCGGTTCGCGCACGCCCTCGTCCGCGACACCCTCTACACCGGCCTGTCGAGCGCCCGCCGCGCCCGCCTGCACGGCCGCGTCGCCGCCTCCCTCGAACGGCGCGGCCCCGACGAGGTCGCCGCCATCGCGCACCACTACCTCGAGTCCGGCACGGCGCCCGACCGGGCCGTCCGGTACGCGCGGCTCGCGGCGGCCGCGGCCGAGGCCCGCTACGCCCACCGCGTCGCCGCCGACCTGTGGGTCCGCGCCGCCGACACGCTGCGCGCCCAGGGCGGCGCCGCCGACCGCGAACGGCTGGAGACCGAGGTCGCCGCGATCCGCGCGACCGCGCTGGCCGGGCAGGTCGTCGACGCCCGCGACCGGCGCCGCCGCGCCATCGCCGACGCCCGCGCGCTCGGCGACGTCCGCCTCCTCGCGCGGATCATCGCCGCCTTCGACGTGCCGACCCTGTGGACCAGCCGCGAGTACGGGATCCTCGACCGGGACGTCATCGAGGCGACCGAGCACGCACTCGCCGGCCCGCCCGGCGACGACCCCGCCCTCCGCGCCCGCCTCCTGACGACCCTGGCGATCGAACTGGAGGGCGAGCAGGACGACCGCGGCGCCACGGCGGCCCGCGAGGCCGTCGAGACCGCCCGCGGCCTCGGCGACCCCGCCCTGCTGGCCGCCGCGCTCAACGGCGCCTACCTCAACGGGTACCGCTCCGCCGGCGGCCTGCACGACCGCCGCCGCATCGCCGCCGAACTCCTCGCCCTCGCGACCGAGCACGACCTCCCCGGCTACCTCGTCCTCGCCCACCTGCAACTCCAGCAGACCGAGGTCGCCTCCCTCGACCTCGCCGCCGCCCGCCGCCACCTGGACGAGGGCCACCGCCTCGCCGAGCAGTACGGCCTCCCGCTGCTCGCCATGATCGCCGAATGGTACGGCGGCCTCGCGCACACCTTCCGCGCCCGCTACGACGAGGCCGAACGGGTCTACACCCAGGTCGGCGGCGCCATCGGCCGGACCGGCATCTGGAGCAGCGAGCGCGGCATGATGCTCGTCGGCGCGTTCTGCCTGCGGTACGTCCAGGGCCGCGCCGGCGACCTGGTCGGCGAGACCGCCTGGCTGCGCGAGCGGTGGCCGCACGTCGCCGCGACCGCCGACATCCACGCCCTGGCGCTCGCCTCCGCCGGCCGCGTCGACGAGGCCCGCCGCGCCGTCCCGGCCGACGCCGGACCCGTCCGCCGCGACTACTTCTACGACCTCGTCATGGCGATCCGCGGGCGCCGCGCCATCGCGCTCGGCGAGCCCGGCCTCGCCGCCCGCGCCTACGAGGCGCTGCTCCCGTACGAGGGCCACGTCACCGGCGGCGCCACCGCCGTCGCCACCATCGGCCCCGTGGCCGCCGTCCTCGCCGACCTCGCCCGCTTCCTCGGCCTCCCCGACGAGACCGCCGCCGCCCACGCCCGCAAGGCCGCCGAGGTCACAGCGGTTCTCACCCAGGGGGACGACCCCCTGGAACCCCCGCAGCGTTGACCCAGGGGGCGACCCCCTGGAACCCCCGTCACGGTCGGCGGCTGTTTCCCGCTCGCTGGCGCTCGCTCCGCGTTCCCGCCCGTGGCCGGCGGCTGAGGTTCGACCTGCCGGGGCTGAGGTTCGACCTGCCGGGGCTGAGGTTCGGACTTGCGCGGGGTTGGGTTCGGGGCTTGCGCGTGGCTGGCGCGGCGGGGGCGGGTGGTCGTGGGGCGTCTCGGGGTGGGCGACAATTGGCAGGTGACGAGCGGAGATGTGATGGGGGCCGTGCCTGAGGGGTACCGGGCGGGGTTCGCCTGCTTCATCGGGCGGCCCAACGTGGGGAAGTCCACCCTGATGAACGCGCTGGTCGGCACCAAGGTGGCGATCACCAGCAGCCGGCCGCAGACGACCCGGCGGGCGATCCGCGGGATCGTGCACCGGCCGGACGCGCAGCTCGTCGTCGTCGACACGCCCGGCCTGCACAAGCCCCGCACGCTGCTGGGGGAGCGGCTGGACAGCCTCGTCCGCTCCACCCTCACCGAGGTCGACGTGATCGGGTTCTGCGTCCCGGCGGACCAGCCCGTCGGGCCCGGCGACAAGTACATCGCGCGGGAGCTGGCGGCGGTGAAGCGGACGCCGGTCGTGGCGATCGTCACCAAGACCGACCTGGCCGCGCCGGAGCAGGTCGCCGAGCAGCTGCTCGCGGTGGGGCGGCTCGGCGAGTTCGCCGACATCGTGCCGTGCTCGGCGGCGGACGGCTTCCAGGTCGGCCTCGTCGGCGACCTGCTGATCTCGCGGCTGCCCGAGGGCATGCCGCTGTATCCGGAGGGCGACCTCACCGACGAGCCCGAGCAGGTCCTCATCGGCGAGCTGATCCGCGAGGCCGCGCTGGAGGGCGTCCGCGACGAGCTGCCGCACTCGATCGCCGTCGTCGTGGACGAGATGAACCCGCGCGAGGGCCGCGACGACCTGATCGACGTCTACGCGCACCTGTTCGTGGAGCGGCCCAGCCAGAAGGGCATCATCATCGGTCACAAGGGCGCGCGGCTGCGCGAGGTGGGCGCGGCGGCGCGGCGGCAGATCGAGGCGCTGCTCGGCACCAAGGTCTTCCTCGACCTGCGGGTCAGCGTCCTGAAGGACTGGCAGCGCGACCCGAAGCAGCTGCGGCGGCTCGGCTTCTACGACTGACCGTTCCCGCGACCGGCCGTTCCAGCGACCGGCCCGGGCGGTGGATCACTCCTGTTCCGGCTGCGGTGACGGGCGGACGGGCCCGCCGGAGGCCCGCTGGTCGGCGTGCGGCTCCTCGGCGCCGCGCTCCGAGGCCTGCGCCTCCTCGGCACCGCGTTCCCCGGACTGCGGCTCCTCGGGGCCGTTGCTCGCGGCCTCCGCCCGCTCAGGAGTCCGGCTCCAGGATTGCGCCTGCTCAGGGGCCTGGCCCCAGGCCTGCGCCTGCTCGGGCGCTTGGCCCCACGCCTGCGCCTCCTCGGGCCACGCGGCGCCCTGCTCGGCCCAGTAGCGCTGCTGCTCCGCGTACTGCTGCGCCGCCGCGTACTGCTGGGCGGCGTACTCCTCCTCGGTGCCCGGCCGTCCCCCGTCCTTGGCCGCCAGCCGGTCGGAGATGGGGCGGACGAGGCTGAACACGGCCAGCAGCAGGCTCATCGCGACCGCCAGGAACCAGCCGTACCGGAGGCTGACCTGGTAGGTGAGGTTCAGCCCGTAGTCCGGCAGGCGGTTCGGCACGTCGCCGAGCCGCAGCACGAAGATGCCGCAGGTCACCAGTGACAGGATGGCCGGGACGGCGGCGAGCGCGCCGATCCGGGGGTCGCGGGCGACGAGGTTCCAGAACGCCATGACGATCGCCACCACCGCCAGCACGGGGACCGCGAGGACGATGTTGTCGGCGTCGATGCCGGCGACGCTGCCCTGGTCGCGGACGAGGGACCGGCCGAACAGGTCGAGGACGGTCTGGGCGTGCGCCCACGGCAGGAACGCCGACACCACCAGCACGGCGGAGGCGGCGATCACGGCGAAGTCCCAGCCGGCGCGGCGCGGGCCCGGCGCGGGCGCGGGCGGCGGGCCGGGCTCGGCGGGCACCGGGTCCGGCGGAGCCCCCTCGGGCGGCAGGAAGGACGGCCGCGGCCGCGCGCGGCCGGCGTCGGAACCCAGGTCACCGGTCATGGACCCAGCGTAAACGGAGCGGCCGGGTTCGCCGGGACGGCCACGTCGGCGGCGCCGGGTCGGTACTTTGGAGCGAAGTCCGTTTTGGGAGGAGAGCCCCGGTGTTGCTCGTTTTCGGGCTGACGGTCGTCTTCCGCACGGTCGGGGAGGGCACGTTCCACTGCCCGCAGTGCGGCGGCGACCGCGCCTACCGGCGGCGGGCCGCGCGGCGCTGGTTCAGCCTGTTCTTCGTGCCGCTGGTGCCGCTGTGGCGGCTCGGGCACGCGGTGGAGTGCCGTTCGTGCCGCGGCCGGTTCCCGGTGTCGGCGCTGCGGGCGCCGACCGCGCAGCAGATGGCGGCGGCGCTGCCGGCCGGCATGCGCGCCGCCGCGGCCCTCGTGCTGCGCTCGGGCGCGCCGGAGGACGCGGCGGCCCGCTACCGCGCGATCGAGACCGTCACCCGCTACGGGGAGCCGGACTACGACGACGACGCCATCGACGCCGATCTGGTGGTGGCGCCGGTGTTCCTGGGCCAGGAGGTCGAGCGGGCGGGCGCCCACCTCGCCGTGGAGGCCAAGGAGTGGTTCCTGGCCGAGGCCGTCCGCATCGCGCTGGCGGACGGCCCGCTCGACGAGGGGGAGCGGCAGGCGCTGCACGCCGTCGCCGAGCTGCTCGGCATGTCCCGCGCGTACGCGCTGGGCGTGATCGTCACCACCGAGGGGGCGTCCCGCTGACATGGACCCCGCCCACGCCCGCCCGGACCCCGCCCACGCCCGTCCGGACCCAGGCACCGCCCTGGTGCGGCCGCCGGGGCCGCGGCTCGCCGAGGGGATCGTCACCCACATCGGGCGCCGCCCGGTCGACACGGCGCTCGCCGCGCGGCAGCACGAAGCCTACGTCGCGGCGCTGCGGGCGTCCGGCCGGCGGGTGCGGGCGGTGCCGCCCGCCGACGACCATCCGGACGCGGTGTTCGTCGAGGACACGGTGGTGGTGTGCGGGGACCTGGCGGTGCTCGGCAGGTCGGGGGAGACGCGCCGGCGGGGCGAGACGTCCGGAACCGAGCAGGCCGTCCGCGAGCTGGGGCTGCGGGTCGAGCGGATCAAGGCGCCGGGCACCCTGGACGGCGGGGACGTGCTGTGCGTCGGCGACACCGTGTACGTGGGGCGCGGCGCGCGCACCAACGAGGAGGGCATCTGCCAGCTCGCGCACCTGCTGGGCGGGCGGCGGGTGGTGCCGGTCGACACGCGCGGCTGCCTGCACCTGAAGTCGGCGATGACGGCGCTGCCGGACGGCAGCCTGGTCGGGGTGCCGGAGCTGGTGGACACCGCGGTGCTGCCGTTCATCCGGGTCGTCCCGGAGCCGGCGGGCGCCCACGTGGTGCTGCTCGGCCCGGACCACGTGCTGATGTCGGCGTCCGCGCCGCGCACCGCGGCGCGGTTCGCCGCGGACGGGCTGCGCGTGACCAGCGTCGACATCAGCGAGTTCGAGGCCCTGGAGGGCTGTGTGACCTGCCTGTCCGTGCTCGTCCCCTGACGCGGCGGGCCGGGAATGCGCGGCGGGCCGGACGCCGTTGGAGGAGACGGCAGAGGCCCCTGTTGTCTCAGTATCCGGACGTCGGTTTCCGTAACTGGGACGTCGTCTGTTACGTTGGCAGGCGTGTTGCGTGAGCTGCTCCTCCTTAGCGGCCGCAGCGGGGGCCTGTAACAAGGTCGGCTCCCTCGCTGCGGGACTTCGTTATGGACGTCGGCCGTGAGGTTCGAGCAGAGAGATCACATCGGATGTATCCGCAACAGCAGTCTTCCGGCATGCCGTTCGAGCGCTACCGGCCGTTCACCCCGATCAAGCTGACCGACCGGACCTGGCCCGACAAGGTCATCACCGAGGCCCCGCGCTGGTGCGCGGTCGACCTGCGGGACGGCAACCAGGCGCTGATCGACCCGATGGACGCGCACCGCAAGCTCAAGATGTTCGAGCTGCTGGTACGGATGGGCTACAAGGAGATCGAGGTCGGCTTCCCGGCGGCCAGCCAGACCGACTACGACTTCGTCCGGCAGATCATCGACGAGGGCCGGATCCCCGACGACGTGGTGATCCAGGTGCTGACGCAGGCCCGTCCCGAGCTGATCGAGAAGACCTTCGAGGCGGTGCGCGGCGCGAAGCAGGCCATCGTCCACCTGTACAACTCGACCAGCACGCTGCAGCGCCGCGTGGTGTTCGGGCAGGACAAGGACGGCATCACCGCGATCGCGGTGGAGGGCGCGAAGCTGTGCGCCAAGCTCGCCGAGGACATGGGCGACACCGAGATCTTCTTCGAGTACTCGCCGGAGTCGTTCACCGGCACCGAGCTGGAGTACGCGGTCGAGGTCTGCAACGCCGTCAACGACGTGTGGAAGCCCACGCCGGAGAAGAAGGTCATCGTCAACCTGCCGGCGACGGTCGAGATGGCGACCCCGAACATCTACGCCGACCAGATCGAGTGGATGAACCGGAACCTGGCCTACCGCGACTCGGTCGTGCTGTCGCTGCACCCGCACAACGACCGCGGCACCGCCGTCGCCGCCGCCGAGCTCGGCTACATGGCGGGCGCCGACCGGATCGAGGGCTGCCTGTTCGGCAACGGCGAGCGCACCGGCAACGTGTGCCTGGTCACCCTGGGCCTGAACCTGTTCACCCAGGGCGTCGACCCGCAGATCGACTTCTCCGACATCGACGAGATCCGCCGCACGGTCGAGTACTGCAACCAGCTGCCCGTGCACGAGCGGCACCCCTACGGCGGCGACCTGGTCTACACCGCCTTCTCCGGCTCCCACCAGGACGCCATCAACAAGGGCTTCGACCACCTGCGGCGGGACGCCGAGGCCGCCGGGACGCCGGTGGACGACTACACCTGGGAGGTCCCGTACCTGCCGATCGACCCGCACGACGTCGGCCGGACGTACGAGGCCGTCATCCGGGTCAACAGCCAGTCCGGCAAGGGCGGCGTCGCCTACATCATGAAGACCGAGCACTCCCTGGAGCTGCCGCGCCGGCTGCAGATCGAGTTCTCCCGGGTCGTCCAGGAGCACACCGACGACCAGGGCGGCGAGGTCACGCCCGAGCGGATGTGGGAGATCTTCGAGGCGGAGTTCCTCGCCAACGGCCCCCGCGTCGGCCTGCTGGCGCACCGCGCGACGTCCCGCGTGCACGAGAAGGACGTGCTCAGCTGCGACGTCCGGGTGGACGGCGAGATCCGCGAGATCGAGGGCGTCGGCAACGGCCCGGTGTCGGCGTTCGAGGACGCGCTCGCGTCCGTCGGGGTCGGCGTGCGGGTGCTGGACTACGCCGAGCACGCGATGAGCGCGGGCGGCGACGCGCGCGCCGCCGCGTACGTGGAGTGCGACGTCAACGGCACGACGGTGTGGGGCGTCGGCATCGACGGCAACATCGTCACCGCCTCCCTGAAGGCCATGCTCTCCGCGGTCAACCGCGTCGCCCGAGCCTGATCTCCGGCGGTGCCGCCCTCGGGCTCGCCGCCCCAAAGACCCGTTCCGCCGTCCGGCCATCCCGGGCGGGGATCGAGACTTCCGGACGAACCGGCCGTGACGATCTCACGTGCCGCCGAACCGTCCTCGCCGTGCCCCGGCCGTGACGATCTCACGGGCCGGGGCACGGCCATGTCCGGCGGATCCCACCGCTTCGCAACGGAACGCAAGCGGTTTGCAAAGCGGCGTCGTATAGTTGCGGCATGACACGTCGACTGGCCGAGGTCGCCAAGAAGGTCGGGGTCAGCGAGGCCACCGTCAGCCGGGTGCTGAACGACAAGCCGGGCGTCTCCGACGCGACCCGCGCCGCCGTGCTGACCGCGCTGGACGTGCTCGGCTACGAGCGCCCGACCCAGCTGCGCGGCGAGCGGGCCCGGCTGGTCGGCCTGGTGCTGCCGGAGCTCGGCAACCCGATCTTCCCCGCGCTGGCCGAGGTGGTCGGCGGCGCGCTGGCGCAGCGCGGGTTCACGCCGGTGCTGTGCACGCTGACGCCGGGCGGCCTGTCGGAGGCCGACTACGTGGAGATGCTGCTGCAGCAGCAGGCGTCCGGGGTGATCTTCGCGGGCGGGCTGTACGCCGAGGCGGACGCCCCGCACGACCACTACCACCGGCTGCGGGACGTGCGGCTGCCCGTCGCGCTGGTCAACGCGGCCAGCGAGAAGCTCAGCTTCCCGCAGGCGTCGACCGACGACGCCGTCGCCGCCGAGCAGGCGTTCGCGCACCTGCTGTCGCTGGGCCACGAGCGGATCGGCATGGTCCTCGGCCCCGAGGACCACGTGCCGTCCAACCGCAAGCTCGCCGCGGCCCGCGCCGCGGCCGAGCGCGCCGGCGTCGAGCTGCCCGCCGCGTGGGTGCGGCGCAGCATGTTCTCGCTGGAGGGCGGCCAGGCCGTCACGGGACGGCTGATCCGCGACGGCGTCACCGGCGTCATCTGCGCCAGCGACCCCCTCGCCCTCGGCGTCATCCGCGCGGTGCGGCGGCTGGGGATGTCGGTGCCGGAGGACGTTTCGGTCGTGGGCTATGACGACTCGGCGTTCATGAATTGCGTGAACCCGCCGCTCACCACCGTCCGGCAGCCCATCGAGTCGATCGGGCGCGCCGCCGTGACGCTGCTGGTGAGCCAGGTGGAGGGCGGCCCGGTCGCGGCCGAGGAACTGCTCTACGAGCCGGAGCTGGTCGTGCGCGCGTCCACGGCGCGGGTCAGGACCGCGCGCGCCTGATCCGCACCCGATCCGGACCGTCCGAAAGCCGCCCTCACGCAGGGCGGCTTTCGTCGTTCTGTGCTGCTTTGCGTCGTGAACGTTCCAGAATGTTGGGTTCTTGCGAATATTCATTCATCTATTGCACTGTGATGTTGGTCTCTGTATGTTCCTCGCAATCGGCCGACCCAACGGCCCAGGAGGGAACCCCCATGAGATCCCGGATTCTCGCCACCGCGCTCGCCGCGGCCCTCGGCGCGACCGTCGCCGGCTGCGGCGGGGACGGCTCCGGTGGCAAGGACACCGCGCCCCTGGACGCCGGCACCAAGGTGTCGATCACGGTCGGCTGCATGCCGGCCAAGAGCCAGGCCGCGCAGCGCAAGGAGTGGCTCGAGGACGTCGCGGCGTTCCAGAAGCTGCACCCCAACATCACGATCGACGGCAAGGACGCCTTCCCCTGCATCGACCCGAACACCTTCCAGGCGAAGCTGGCGGGCGGGCAGATGGAGGACGTCTACTACGTCTACTTCACCGACGTGCGCGGCATCATCGCCAACGGCCAGGCCGCCGACATCACCCCCTACATCGGGCAGTCGAAGCAGTACCCGAACCTCGACCCGGCCGTCGAGAAGGTCTTCAAGGACGGCGGGAAGGTCTACGGCCTGCCCCGGCAGAACTACTCGATGGGCCTGTTCTACAACCGGACCCTGTTCAAGAAGGCCGGCCTCGACCCCGACCGGCCGCCCACGACCTGGGCCGAGGTCCGCGAGGACGCCAAGAAGATCAGCGCCCTCGGCGGCGGGACCGTCGGGTACGCCGAGTTCAGCGCCAAGAACCAGGGCGGCTGGCACTTCGCCACGTCGATCTACAGCCAGGGCGGCGACATGGTCGACGCCAGTGGCAAGAAGGCGGCGTTCAACAGCCCGCAGGGCAAGGCCGTCCTGCAGAACCTCAAGGACATGCGCTGGACCGACGACTCGATGGGCAGCAAGCAGCTGCTCGTCGACGCCGACGTGCAGCGGATGATGGCGGCCGGCAAGCTCGGCATGTACCTCGGCGCCCCCGACAACGCGACCGCGCTGGTCGACCAGTTCAAGGGCAAGTACGAGGACTACGGGATGGCGCCGATCCCCGGCTCGGCGGGGACGCTGATGGGCGGCGACGGCTACCTGTTCAGCCCGAAGGCGTCCCCGGAGAAGATCAAGGCCGGGCTGATGTGGCTCGACTACTACGCGCTCACCCCCGGCCAGGGGCAGCTGAACTACGCGCGGGCCGCCAAGGACGGCCGTCCCGTCGGCATCCCGCAGCCGAAGCTGTTCGGCCAGAACGCGGTGGGGGAGAAGGACCGGCAGCTGCGCGCGGACGCCGCGAACCTGCCCGTCGCGAACTTCAAGCCGTACGAGGACGCCTACAGCAAGGTGCCCGGAAAGCTGGAGCCGCCGCAGGCCCAGCAGCTGTACACGATCCTCGACTCGGTCGTCCAGGCCGTGCTGACCAGGCGCGACGCGAACATCGACCAGCTGCTCGCGGACGCGCAGAAGAAGGCCGACGCCGCCCTCGCGCGGTCGGGGAGCTGACGTCCGCCGCCTCCGGGGCGCCGGCCCCGGCGCACCGCGCCGGCGCCCCGGAACCGCCGTCCCACACCTGGAGTGACAGATGACCACAGCGCGGACGCTCGTCCGCCCCGCCGCGGCCCGCTCGCGGCGGCGCCCGTCGCGCACCCGGCGCACCGTGAAGCGCAACCTGACCGCGTACGGGTTCCTGTGCGGGGCGCTGATCTGCTTCGCGTTCTTCTCCTGGTACCCGATCGTCCGCGAGGTGCTGCTCAGCTTCCAGAAGACCAACTTCGTCGGCGAGGCCCGCTGGGTCGGGTTCGACAACTTCCGCACCGTGCTCGCCGACCCGGGATTCACGGACGCGTGGGTCAACACGGCGGAGTTCACGCTGCTCGCGCTCGTCGTCGGGTACGTCATCCCGTTCGCCATCGCGATCGTGCTGAACGAGCTGAAGCACGCCCGCGCCTACCTGCGGTTCGTCGTGTACCTGCCGGTGATGCTGCCCCCGGCGGTCGCGGTGCTGCTGTTCAAGTGGTTCTACGACCCGGGACCCGGCCTGTTCAACCAGCTCCTGCACGCCGCCCGCCTGCCGGGGCTCAGCTGGCTCGACTCGACGAGCACCGCGCTGATCTCGCTGGTGATCGTGTCGACGTGGATGAACCTCGGCAGCGGGACGCTCATCTACCTGGCCGCGCTGCAGTCCATCCCCGGCGAGCTGTACGAGGCGGCGGAGCTGGACGGGGCCGGGCTGTTCCGCCGGATCCGGCACATCACGATCCCGCAGACCCGGCTGATCCTGCTGGTGATGCTGCTCCTGCAGATCATCGCGACGATGCAGGTGTTCATCGAGCCGTACCTGCTGACCGGCGGCGGCCCGGAGGGCTCCACCGTCACCGTCGCGTACCTGATGTACCAGTACGCGTTCAACTTCACCAACTTCGGCGGCGGCGGGGCGCTCGGGCTGATGCTGATGCTCGTCCTGATGGTGTTCTCCGCCATCTACCTGCGCGTCTCGCGCGAGGAAGCGAGGTAGCCGATGAACGAGACGCGCACCCTCGTCTCGCCGCACACGCTCGGCACCCGGCGCGGTAAGGCGATCTACTGGACGACCCTCGTCTCGATCGTCGTCGTGTTCACGTTCGTGTTCGTGTTCCCGCTGTACTGGATGGTCACCGGCGCGATGAAGTCGCCGGACGAGCTCGCCGACGTCCCGCCGGGCGTGTTCCCGCGCCACTTCGACCTGTCCGGGTACCGGGAGGCGTGGCGGCAGCTCGACCTCGGCCTGTACCTGCGCAACACGCTCGTCTACGCGTTCGGCGCGTGGCTGTTCACGATGGGCGTCGACGTCACCGCCGCGTACGCGCTGTCGAAGCTGCGGCCGATGTTCGGCCGGGCCGTCCTCGGGCTGATGCTGGCGACGCTGATGATCCCGCCGATGGTGATCCTGCTGCCCGCCTACCTGACCGTGAAGGACCTGCCGCTCTTCCACGTCAACCTGCTGAACACGCCGTGGGCGATCTGGCTGCCGGCCGCCGCGAACGCCTTCAACATCTTCCTGCTCAAGCGGTTCTTCGACTCGATCCCGACCGAGCTGCTCCAGGCCGCGGAGGTGGACGGCGCCTCGCCCGCGCGGATCCTGTGGTCGGTGGTGCTGCCGGTGTCGCGGCCGATCCTCGGCGTCGTGTCGATCTTCACGATCGTCAACGTGTGGCGCGACTTCGTCTGGCCGCTGCTGGTGCTGCCCGACTCGCAGCGCAAGACGATCAGTGTCGCGATCTCCTCGCTGGCGGTGCAGGTGCCGCAGAACGTGCTGATCGGGTCGCTGGTCATCGCCAGCGTGCCCACCATCGTCGTCTTCTTCGTCTTCCAGCGGCACATCATGGCCGGCCTCACGGCGGGCGGCCTGAAGGGCTGACCCGGCCCGGCCGTCCCTTCTTTTCACGATCCGCTTCTTAACGAGCAAGGAGTACTCGCATGCCCGAAGCATGGTGGCGTGGCGCGGCGATCTACCAGGTGTACCCGCGCAGCTTCGCCGACGGGAACGGCGACGGCGTCGGCGACCTCGCCGGCCTGCGCGACCGGCTGCCCTACCTCGCCGGGCTCGGCGTCGACGCGCTGTGGCTGAACCCGTGGTACCCGTCCCCGATGGCGGACGGCGGCTACGACGTCGCCGACTACCGCGACGTCGAGGCGGTGTTCGGCACGCTCGCCGAGGCGGAGGCGTTCATCGGCGAGGCGCACGCCGCGGGCCTGCGGATCATCCTGGACGTGGTGCCCAACCACGCCTCGGACCGGTCGGACTGGTTCCGCGAGGCGCTCGCCGCCGGGCCCGGCTCGCCCGAGCGGGAGCGTTTCTGGTTCCGTCCCGGACGCGGCGACGGGCCGCCCAACGACTGGCAGTCGATCTTCGGCGGGCCCGCCTGGACCCGCGTCCCGGACGGCGAGTGGTACCTGCACCTGTTCGCCCCCGAGCAGCCCGACTTCAACTGGAACAGCCCCGACGTCGTCCGCGAGTTCCACGACGTGCTGCGGTTCTGGTACGACCGCGGCGTCGACGGCATCCGGATCGACTCGGCGGCCCTGCTGGTCAAGGACCCCGACGCCGAACCGGACGGCAGCGACCCCTACACCGACCGCGACGGCGTCCACGACATCTACCGGGGCTGGCGGAAGGTCACCGACGAGTACCCGGGCCGGATGCTCGTCGGCGAGGTGTGGCTGCCCGACCAGGAGCGCTTCGCCCGCTACCTGCGCCCCGACGAGATGCACACCGCGTTCAACTTCGACTTCCTGAACTGCGCGTTCGAGCCGCACGCGCTCCGCAAGGTGATCGACACGACGCTCGCGACGCACGCCCCGCTCGGCGCGCCCCCGACCTGGGTGCTGGCGAACCACGACGTCGTCCGGCCCGTCACCCGCTACGGCCGCGCCGACACCTCGTTCGACCTGCAGGACCGCCGGCACGGCGCGCCCACCGACCGGGCGCTCGGGGTCCGCCGGGCGCGGGCGGCGGCGCTGCTGGCGATGGCGCTGCCCGGCGCCGTCTACATCTACCAGGGCGAGGAGCTCGGCCTCCCCGAGGTCGAGGACCTCCCGGACGAGCTGCGCCAGGACCCGATCTGGCACCGGTCCGGGCACACCGACCCGGGCCGCGACGGGTGCCGCGTCCCGCTGCCGTGGTCGGGCGACCGGCCGCCGTTCGGGTTCGGCGGCGACCCGTGGCTGCCGCAGCCCGCCGACTGGAAGGACCTGACCGTCGAGGCGCAGGAGCCCGACCCGGGCTCGATGCTCAACCTGTACCGCGCCGCGCTCGCCGCCCGCCGCGAGCACCTCGGCGACGGCGCCATGACGTGGCTGCCGTCGGAGGAGAACGTGCTCGCCTTCACCCGCGACTCGGGCCTGACCTGTGTGGTCAACCTCGGCCCGGCTCCCGTCCCGCTCCCGTCCGGCGACGTCCTGCTGGCGAGCGGGCCCCTGCCGGACGGCCTGCTGCCGCCCGACACGGCCGTCTGGACGCGCTGACCGGTTCCTCGCGCCGGCGGCCGGCCGCCGATCCTCTGCCGCTCCTCCCAGGCAGGTGTCCCACCCCCGCATCACCGAACAGGGAGCAGAACCAGCGATGAGACACAAGTCCCTCCGCACCCTGCTGGCCGCGGTGCACGCCGGTGGCGGCGGCGAACATGACGAACGCCATGCCGCCGGCGACGATCCGGTTCCCGGTGCCGAGCAGCCCCGACAGCAGTGACGGGCC
>NZ_JBEZJL010000080.1:0-51504 GCF_040651755.1 Actinomadura sp. NPDC048394
CTACGCCCCCGCCCCGCCCCCCCCCCGGGGCGCCCCCCCCCCCCCCCCCCGTCGCCGTTGTAGGCCGTCAGCCGGTGACCGGCAGGTCGTGGTGCTTGACCGGCTTCGGCGCGGGCGCCTCGGCGGGACGCTGCGCGGGTTCGCGGCCGCAGGTGGCGGACGCGACGCGGAGCGCGCCCTTGCCGCCGGGCAGGTTCAGCTGCATGGCGGTGACGGCGAGCCGGCCGTTCGGCAGGCGCTGCTGCTTGTTGAGGACGAGCGAGGTGCGTCCGACGCCCTCGACGTCCACGGGGACGGTGGTGTTGGGCGGCGGGGTCGCGTCGAGGCGCTTGCCCGCGACGGTGGCCCGCGTCAGGTGCGCGCCGCCCTGGGCGTCGCGGCAGGTGGCGGTGACGGCGCCCGCCTTCAGCTTCGCGGTGGGGACGGCCAGGTCCGCGACGTTGGAGCGGGCGTTCGCGGGCGCCGCGGCGACGTTCAGCGCGGACGCGCTGACCGCCTTGAGCCGGTCCTCGTTGAGCAGGCTCTTGCGCGCGGGGCCGGCGTCGGACGAGACGGCGGGCACCGGCGGGACGGCGCCGAGCGGCCCGCCGCTGGACGCGAGCCCGAACGCGGAGCCGGAGCCGGCGGGATCGGGCGGGGCGGCGAGCGCGGGGCCGGTGGCCGCGGCGGCGCCGGCGGTGAGGCCGGCGGCGAGCAGGCCGGCGGCGGTCAGGCGGGTGAAGGCGTGCATGGATCGTCTCCGATCGTGTGGGTCTTGGGTGAAGGGACGGCGGAGCGCCGTCGAGCGGGGTTCGTGACGTCCCGGAAGCGCGGGCGGACGAGGGCGCCGGGCGCGGGCGGCCCGGCGCGGGCTCAGTCGTCGATGAACACGAGGCTTCCGAGCGGGACCTTGGCGAGGGCCTGCAGCGCGTCCGGGGGCACGCGCACGCAGCCGTGCGTGACGGCCTTGCCGAACACGGAGCGGTCGGGCCAGCCGTGCAGGGCGACCGTTCCGGGGCCGCCGCCGAAGGTGTCCAGGGTGGCCGAGTGCGTGCCGAGCGGCAGCACCAGCGGGCTGGGCGTCTTCTTGGCGGGGGCGAGGTTGGCCAGCATGAACGTGCGGCCGGTGGGGGTCGGGGTCTTGGCGCCGCCGACCGCGACGGGCCAGGCGCCGGCGGGCTTGCCCGCCTTGAGCAGGGTGAGCCGGCGGCGCGACAGGTCGACCTTGACGGTGTAGGGCGTGTGGGCGGTGAGCAGGCCGTCGGCGGTGCCGGCGATCCAGCCGGTGGCGCCGTTGGGGCGGCTGGGCAGCAGGACGCGCCGCCAGTCGCCGGAGCTCTCCACGACGGGCACCCAGGTGGGGCCGCCGAGTTCCTGGGCGGGGAGCGTGGCGACGGTCCGTCCGCCGGGCTTGTCGAGGACGGGGACGGCCTTGGCCGGGTGGACGACGAGGCCGCCGGTGGCGCCGCCCGGGGCGTCGTCGCGCGGGACGCCCTTGAGCCGCGCGTACGTGGTGGCCTCGGGCGCGCCGGCGGTGCCGGCGGGTGCCTGCGCCTGCGGCGGCCGCTTGGTGCCGCCGGCGGACGCGGTGTTGGCGGGCGAGGCTCCGCAGCCGCCGAGCACGATCCCCGCGCCGGCGAGCAGGGTGCCCGCCGCGAGGACGGCCGGGACGCGCGCCCGCGCGGCGGTGCCGGAGCGGGGACGGCGGGCGGTCATCGGGGCGCCCCCGCGGGTCTCCCGGCGGTCCGGCCGCGGTGATCGGGAAAGGCATTGTCAGTCGCCATGGAGCCGGATGCTAGTAGTGGTGGAGGCGTCCGTTCGGTAAACGGCGAAAATGAGCGCGGCGTGTCCGGGAAAGCGCCCGAATAATTGCCGTCTGATTTCCGTTTAGCGGGAGATTCGGCAAATACTCGGTTTTGTGGGACTGAAAGGATGTTTCGCGGGATGATGGAGCCGGGGGGGAAGGGGCATCAGGCCAGCATGGGGAACGAGCCGCCGCCGGTGTCGCGGCCGGACGCCGCCTCGTGGAACTCCGCGAGGCCCCACAGCAGCGCCGCGCGCGCGGGCGCCGGCATCGCGTCCAGCACGTCGGCGAGTTCCGCGCGCCGCCGCACGCGCAGCCGGTCCAGCAGCGCCTGCCCGTCCGCGGTGAGCCGGACGGTCACCTCGCGGCGGTCCCGGCCGGGGTCGCGGATCAGCAGCCCCGCCGCCTCCAGGCGGTCGCACAGCCGGCTCGCCGAGGACACCAGCGCGTCCAGGCCGGCGGCCAGGCTGCTGATGTTGACCGGCCCGCGCTCCAGGATGAACAGCGCCCGCAGCTGCGTGGACGGCACCGGGACGTCCGGCGCGTTGTGCGCGTGCGACCATACGCTCATCAGCGTGAACGCGGCGGCGTCGAGGGCGGCAGCGGATCGGGCCGCGTCCTCACCCGACGTGTCCACCATGCCCTCCACTGTTACACACGACGTCTTCTGCGGCATCCCGGGCCGGTTCCGTCCCGGAACGAGATGAGGGAACCTGTGCCTTCCCGTCCAGAGCGCGGCGATGCGTTCGCCTCGCTGGAGAAAGCGATCTGGTCGGCCCGGCCGGACGAGCTGGTCGCCGCGGCGACCGCGGAGCTGGCCCGGCACTGGCCGGGCGCGCGCGCCGAGGTGCTCCTGATCGACTACCGGCAGGCGTTCCTCGTCCCGGCCGTCCGCGGCGCCGCGGAGACGTTCGGCCGCGACCCCGCGACCGAGGACGTCCCGCTCGACAACACCGGGCCCGGGCGGGCGTTCGCCGGGCAGCGCCCCGACCGGGAGCGGTCCGGGCGGATCGGCGGCCGCCTCCTCCACCTCCCGCTCACCGTGCAGGGCGAGCGGCTCGGGGTGCTGACCGTCCGCGTCCCCGGGGAGGCGGGCGCGGAGGAGGCGGGCGCGGAGGAGGCGGAACCGGCGTGGCTGGTCCCGGCGGCGGAGGCCCTCGCCCGCGCGATGAAGATCGCCGAGTCGGCGACGGACCTGTTCCGGCGGATCCGGCGGCGGACGCGCCTGACCGTCGCCGCCGAGATGCAGTGGGACCTGCTGCCGCCGCTGTCCCGCCACACCACCGGGTTCAGCCTGGCCGGGCAGCTGGAGCCCGCGTACGCGGTGTGGGGCGACAACTTCGACTGGACCGCGTCCCGCGACCGGCTGACGCTGACCGTCAGCAACGGGATGGGGACGGGCACGTCCGCGGCGGCGCTCACCCACCTCGCGGTCAGCGCGCTGCGCAACGCGCGCCGGTCCGGCGCCGACATCGCCGAGCAGGCCGTCCTGGCCGACCAGTCGGTGTACGCGCTGCACCGCGGCGAGCTGAGCGTCGGGACGCTGCTGATGGAGTTCGAGCTGGCCACCGGACGGGTCCGGGCGGTCGACGCGGGCTCCCCGAAGCTGTACCGGATGCGCGGCAACCTCACCGAGGCGATCGAGTTCGACGAGCAGCTGCCGCTCGGCATGTTCGGCGACAGCCGCTACGTCGTCGAGGAGTTCGCGGTGGAGCGCGGCGACCGGCTGGTCATCGTCAGCGACGGGGTGCACCAGGCGCTGTCCCCGGACGGGCAGCCGTACGGGGCGGTCGCGCTGCTGCACGCGCTGCGCGACACCCGGCTGCAGAGCCCGCCCGAGGCCGTCCGCGCGCTGATCCGGCACTACCTCGCGTACTACGAGGGCGGCGAGCCGGCCGACGACGCGGTGATCGTCTGCGTCGACTGGGACGGCCCCGCCGCCGATGGCCCCGAAGCCGACGCCGACCCCGACCCGGGGCGCGTCAGCGGGGGAGCTTGACGACCGTCACGAAGAAGTCGTCGATCCGGCGGACCACCGACACGAACTGCTCGAAGTCGACCGGCTTGGTGACGTAGGCGTTCGCGTGCAGGTGGTAGCTGCGCAGGATGTCCTCGTCGGCCTCCGACGTCGTCAGCACCACGACCGGGATGCTGCGCAGGTCCTCGTCGGCCTTGACCTCGCCGAGCACCTCCCGGCCGTCCTTGCGCGGCAGGTTCAGGTCGAGCAGCATCAGGTCGGGACGCGGCGCGCCCTCGTACTCGCCCTCGCGGCGCAGGAACGCCATCGCCTGCTCGCCGTCGTTCACCACGTGCAGCTTGTTGGCGACCTTGTTGTGCTCGAAGGCCTCGGTGGTCAGCAGGACGTCGCCGGGGTCGTCCTCGACCAGCAGCACCTCGATGGGGCGCGCGCCGTCATTCATCGCCGTCTCCGATGGGAAGGGTCCAGTGGAAGGTGGTGCCGGGGTCGTCCTCGCCGCGCTCCTCGCCGGCCAGCCAGATCCGGCCCCCGTGGTACTCGACGATCTTCTTGCACAGCGCCAGCCCGATGCCGGTGCCGGTGTACTCGTCCCGCGCGTGCAGCCGCTGGAAGATCAGGAAGATCCGGTCGGCGTAGCGGGGCTCGATACCGATCCCGTTGTCGGCGCAGGTGAACTCCCATTCGTCGCCGTCGCGGCGGACGCCGATGGCGACCCGCGGCGGGGCGTCGGGGCGGCGGAACTTGATCGCGTTGCCGACGAGGTTCTGGAACAGCTGGGTCAGCTGGGTGCGCTCGCCCGGCACCACCGGCAGGTCGGCCACCTCGACCTCGGCGCCGGTCTCCTCGATCAGCGCGGCGAGGTTGTCGAGCGCCTGGCGGGCGACCTCGTTCAGGTCGATCGCGTCCTCGGGACGGGCCATCCGGCCGACGCGGGAGAAGCCGAGCAGGTCGTTGATGAGCGCCTGCATCCGCTTGGCGCCGTCCACCGCGAACTGGACGTACTGCCGCCCGCGCTCGTCGAGCTGGTCGCCGTAGCGGCGTTCGAGCATCTGGCAGAAGCTCGCCACCTTGCGCAGCGGCTCCTGCAGGTCGTGGCTGGCGACGTAGGCGAACTGCTCCAGCTCGGCGTTGGAGCGGCGCAGCTCCCCGGCCTGGTCGTCCAGCAGCGCCGCCCGCTCGGTGCTGGTCCGCCACTCGTCGATGATCCGGCGCCGCATCGCGTCGATGATCATGGCGAGCTCGTTGATCTCGGCGGGGCCGGACACGTCGAGGCGGTGCGCGAAGTCGCCCTGCGCGACCTCGCGGACCTGCTCGCCGAGCGACGCGACGGGCCGCACGACCGTCCGGCGGATCACCAGCGCCAGCGCGATCACCGCGACCGCGGCGATCACCAGCGCGGCGCCCACCGACCACAGCGCCGCGTTCGCGCGGTCCCGCAGCCGGCCGGACGCGTGGTCGTGCAGGGTGGTGATGCCGCTCTGCAGCGGGGTCATGCCCTGCCGGGCGCGGTCGAACAGCCCGCCCGCCTGCCGGCTCTGGCCGCCGCTGAGCCCGGCGCCGCCCCCGCCGGCCGCGATCCGGTCGGCGAACCGCGCCCGCCACTCCCGCGACCCCGCGGTCACCTGGTCGAGGAGGCGGATCACCCGGGCGCCGTCCGGCACGCCCGCCAGCAGCCGGCGCATCGTCGCGGCGGACGTCCCCTCCTGCGCGACGGCCGCCCGGTACTCGGTGATCCGGTCCGCGCCGCCCTCCTCGGTGTACCGGCGGATCGCGGTGTCCTGCGCGGCGATCGCCGAGGACAGCTTGTACTGCTCCAGCGCGACCGGGTCGACCCGGTCGACGAGCGTCTCGCGGGCCTTCCCCGCCTGGTACAGCGCCGTCCCGGCGACCGCGAACGCCGCGATCAGCAGGACGCCGAGGACCACGGACCCGATCCGGTAGATCTGGACGAGCCGGACGCGGCCGATCCCGTGCGGGGCGGGCAGCTCGGCGCCCTCCGGCAGGACCGGCGGCGCGAGCGCCTCGGGCGCCGCGTCCTCCGCCTCTTCGGGCGCTTCCTCCGGAGCCTGCCCGGGCTCGCCGTCCGCCATCACAGATCACCCCGGCTCAGCAGCAGCACCGCCAGGTCGTCGGACAGCACGTCCCCGTTCAGCCGCTCCGCCTCCGCGATCAGTCCGTCGACCAGCACGTCCCCGCGTTCGCCGCGGCCATGCGCGGCCCGCGCCAGCTCCTCAAGGCCGTCGAGGTCGAGGCGCTCGCCGCCCTCCCCGACGCAGCCCTCGATCAGCCCGTCGGTGAACAGCATCAGCCCCCACGCGTCGCCGAGCTCCACGTCGACGGCCGGCCAGTCCGCGCCTGGGATCAGCCCGAGCGCCGGGCCGTGCGGCCCCTCGGGGAGCGCCCGCACGCCCGACGGCCCGAACAGCAGCGGGCACGGGTGCCCGGCCCGGTACAGCCGGGCGGAGCGGCGGTCGGGCGCGATGGCGGCCATGCAGAGCGTCGTGAAGATCTCCTCGCCCCACCGCTCGTGCTCCAGGACGGCGTCGAGCGTGGACAGCAGCCGCTCGCCGGTGTGCCCGGCCAGCACCAGCGTCCGCCATGCCATGCGCAGCCGCACCCCGAGGGACGCCTCGTCCGCGCCGTGCCCGCTGACGTCGCCGATCACCGCGTGGACGGTGCCGTCCTCGGTCTGCACCGTGTCGTGGAAGTCGCCGCCGAGCAGCGCCCGGTCGCGTCCCGGCCGGTACCGGGTGAGGTGCCGCAGCGAGCCGTCGGCGAGGATCGGGACGGGCAGCAGCCCGCGCTCCAGCCGCGCGTTCTCCCGGCCGACCGCGCGCGCCTCGACCAGCTGCCGCTCCGACTCGTCGGCGCGCTTGCGCTCGATCGCGTAGCTGATGGCGCGGCCGAGCAGGGCGCCGTCGACGTCCTGCTTGACGAGGTAGTCCTGGGCGCCGGCGGCGACCGCCTGGACGCCGACGTGCGCGTCGGCGAGGCCGGTGAGCACCAGCACGGCGGTGGTGGGGGCGCGGGCGATCACCTGGCGCAGCGCGTCCAGCCCGGACGCGTCCGGCAGGGACAGGTCGACGATCACGCACTGGACCTCGGGGCGCAGCGACGCCAGCGCCTCGGCGAGCGTCGAGGCGACCGTGATCTGCACGTTCGGCTGGACCTCGGTGAGCAGCTCCTCGAACAGGAACGCGTCGCCGGGGTCGTCCTCGACGAGCAGGAGATGAGGGGAGCCGGCGACCCCCGGCAGACGCTCGGCACCGCGACTGTGCATCGCGGTCATAGCTCAGCTCCTTCGCCCCGGGAGGCCCCCGCAGGTGGGGGCGGCGTTGGTTGCCATCGAGCAAATGTTACGGGCAGTCCAGTAGTGGCACGACCGGCGCGGACACAATGGACACCCCATTGAGACGGTAACGATCGTCCTCCCCGGGCCACTTCCTGGTGATGGACACACCAGGACGGACGGAGGAGCACGCGGTGGCAGACCCAGCCCCCCGTGAGAGGGCCCCCGACGAGAGACGCTTCACCGCGATGTACGACGCCTGCCGGCAGCGCGTGTGGGCGTACGCCGCCGCGCGCGCGGGGCGGCAGATCGCGGACGAGGTGGTGAGCGAGACGTTCGCGGTGGCGTGGCGGCGGTTCGCGGACGTCCCCGATCCGGCGCTGCCGTGGCTGCTCGGCGTCGCGCGGAACGTGCTGCGCGACGGGTACCGCGCGGAGGCGCGCCGCGACGCGTGCACGGCCGAGCTGGCCCGCTGGGCGCCGCGGCCGTCCGGCGACATCGCCGAGGACGTCGCGGAGCGGCTCGCCGTGCTCCGCGCGATGGCGGCGATCCCCGAGGGCGACCGGGAGATCCTGATCCTCGTCGCCTGGCAGGGGCTCAGCCCGCGGGAGGCGGCGCGGGTCGTCGGCTGCTCGCCGGCGGCGCTGCGGGTCCGCCTGCACCGCGCCCGCAAGCGCCTGCTGCGCGCCGCCGACGCGGGCGCCGACGCGGCCGGCGGCGCCGCGACCGCCGGTGCCGACGTCGAAGCCGAGGTCGGCCCGGTGCGCGGCATGGCGCCCGTGGCGCCCGCGGCGGCCGAGGCGGCGGGACGTCCGGTGCGTCCGCAGATGGGAATCGTCAGGGAGGAGAGGGCATGAACGACGTGCTGCGGACGCTGCGCGAGGCGAGGCCGGCGGAGCTGAACCCGGACGCGCCGGTGGGCGACGAGGTCCGGCGGGCGGAGCTGGCGCGGGCGATGGCGGCGCCGGCGGGCTCGGGCGCGCGGGAGGCGCGGGCGCCGCGCCGGTCCCGGGTCCGGCCGATGTGGGGGCTCGGCCTGGCCGGTGCGGTCGCGGCGGCCTCGGTCGGCGTCGTGGCGGTGACGTCCGGCGGGGGCGGCGGCGGCCCGAAGGCACCGGGTCACCACCCGCAGGCCGGTCCGGTGCAGCCGCTCGACGCCCAGACGGTGCTGCTCGCCGCCGCCGAGAAGCTGGACGCCGCGTCCGAGCCGACCGGGCGGTACTGGCACAAGTCGACGATCGGCACCAGCTCGTGGCTGGCCCAGGGGCAGGGCGGGGAGCGCTACACCGTCCTGCTGATGGAGAAGTCGGACGAGTGGGCGCCCGGCGGGCCGGGCGGGAAGATGATCGGCAGCCAGCAGCGGCTCGGCGCGAAGCCCGCGTCCCCGGCGGACGCGGCGGCATACCGGCGGGCCGGGTCGCCGGCGACGCTGTCGCTACAGGTGCCGATCCAGCCGAGCGGCAAGGGCGGCTACAAGGCCATGAAGGTGCCGACCGGGCCGGGGCCGGTGGAGACGAGCAGCACCCCGCTCGTCGACGGGAACAAGGTCTACTGGCTCGGCCGTAACGTGACCATGAAGCAGCTGCAGAGCCTCCCGGACGACCCGAAGCGGCTGAAGAAGGAGGTCCTGCGCTGGTACGGCGGGCACGACACCGAGTCGTCGAGCGTGCCGATGGCGGCGGACGCGTGGCTGTTCCGGGTCGCGGGGAGCCTGGTCACCGAGCTGCCCGTGCGGCCGAAGGTGCGGGCGGCGGCGTTCCGGATGCTGGCCGGGCTGAAGACGGTCGACTCCGCCGGCCGGGTCACCGATCCGCGGGGCCGCACCGGCGACGCGATCGGGATGAAGGAGAAGGACGCGAGCGGGGTGGTCCGGCATCTGCTGGTGATCGACCCGGCGACCGGAAAGGCGCTCGCCGACGAAAGGGTGCTGGTGACCCCGTCGGCGAAGGAGCCGCGGCCCGCCGGAACGGTGCTCAGCTCCAGCTCCGTGATGACCATGGAATGGACGGATTCCGCGCCGGAGTGACGCGTTGACGATGGCGCGCGCCGGTATCGGGCGCGCGTTCGGGGAGGGACGGTGCGGTGGCCTTCGCGGGCCGTGCGCCGTCCCTTCCGCCGCTTCGGGAATCGGGCCGCCGTGATCGGGACGTGATCAGGCGCTTTTCGGGGTCCGGCGGGCGGTTCTCTGCGCGGCCCGGCGCTGCGCGGCGGCGGTGCGGGCGCGGTTCAGGCTGTCGCGGACGCGGGCGGCGCCGCGCATTGCGGTGGCGGAGTCCTTGACGCGTCCGGCATAGGCGGCGAGGACCTCCGCGACGGGCGGCGGCTGCCATTCCTCCTTGGCGGCGACCGGCGGCACGGACGCCGGAGCGGGCACTGGTGCGGGCGATGCTGTGGGCGGTGCTGCGGGCGGTGGAGAGGGCACCGCCGCGGGGGCGGTATTTCCGGGCACGGGGACGAGCGCGAGATGGGAATGGCAGTGCGGGCACTGCACCCCCGGATGGCTGTCTCTGCTCATAACAAGAATCATTACCCAAAGCACTGACAAAACAGTGGCGCGCCCTTTTGACGATCATCCGGGGGCGGTGGGCGCGCCGCCGTCAGCGGGCGAGGGGCCGCACGCCCTTGCGCGGGGCGGGATGCGCGGAGCGCCGTCCGAACGAGGAGAACGGCTGGTGGGGACGGGTGCGGCCGGACGCCACCGGGTGCTGGTGGCGGACGAGCAGCAGCCCGCAGCACACCAGCGCGATCGCCACCGCGAGCCACACCGCCATCCGGCCGGCGCGCAGCCCGTACCCGCTGGTGATCCACAGCAGGTGCAGGAGCCAGCGCCGCCACTGGTGCGGCTCGCTGCGGCGCCGCATCTCCAGCGCGCTGTAGCGGAAGTCGCGGGCGAGGCGGGCGCGGTCGGAGCCCGCCGTCGCGCGGGCCAGCTCCCGGTAGAGGGCCTCCAGCCGGTCCTCGCCGCACGCCGCGTCGTCGGCGTTGCGGGCCAGGTCGTCGGCCAGCACGGCGCGCCCGGCGCCGCCGTGCCCCCAGGGCCGCCAGCGGCGCCGGTCCGGGACGGTCGCGAACGGGCAGTCGCCGCTGATCCGCAGCCGGTCGGGGTGGACGAGCCCGAGGAAGCTGCACCCGCTGAGGTCGACGTCGGCGAGGTGCAGGTGCGCCGCGTCCACCCGGCGCAGCGACACCAGCCGGACCGCCGCGGGACCGGTCCACGACTCCGGCTCGGCGAGCCCCTGGATCGGGTTCGGCAGCGACCGGACGTTCACCGCCGCGTCGAAGCAGGCGCCCTCCAGGTCGAGTTCGGCGCGGCGCAGCCGGAACTCGGCCTCGCCGCGGACCGTGACGGCGCGGGCGTCCACCAGCGGCGCCGCCGCGTGTACGCGCAGCCCGCCGCGCGCCGCGGCGTCCGCGAGGCCGATCCGGCCGCCGGCGACGAGCGGGCCGAGCCACAGCCCGCGCCGGAACCGGGTGCGCTCGAACCGGGCGTGCCGGGCGACGCGGACCCGCCGGAACGAGACCGCCGCGCCGAAGCACGCGCCCTGCATCGCCGCGTCCCGGCCGAACTCGGCGCGGTCGAAGCAGGCGGCGCCGAAGAACACCGCCTTGGGGAAGGCGGCGTCGGCGTGCCAGACGGCCTCGCCGAACAGCGCGTCGCCGGTGAAGACGGCCTCCTCGAACGAGGCGTGCCGGTGGAACCGCGCCTCGTGGAAGGACGCGTTGCCGCCGAACCGGGCGCCGCGGAAGGAGACGTGGCCGAAGAACCGGGCGTCGAAGAACGAGGCGCCGCCGAGGAAGCAGGCGCCGTCGAACGAGCTGTCGCCCTCGACGCACACGCCGCGCAGCACCGCGTGGGACGGCAGCACGGCGCCGTCGAAGCGGGCGCGGCCGAGGTGGGGGCGCCCGTCGGGGCCGGTGACCGCGTCGAGCACCGCGTCCAGCAGCCACGGCGGGACGGTGACGCCGCGCAGGTCGAGGTCGCCTCCGGGGCGCAGCCCGGCCGCGAACCGCTCGAACTCGGCGGGCCGCAGGTGGGCGGGGCAGCCCGCGAATCCGCCGGCGGCGCGCCCGCTGCATCCGTGGACGGCCGAGCACCGCGGCCACAGGACCGCGGTGGAGGACGGATGGGAAGGCTCGTGAGGGGTCACGGTCCCGTTCTACCTACAGCGGGTTCCGCCGGGAAGCTCTCCCGGCGGTCAGGTCGTTACTTCCGCATGGTTACTGTACGCATGGGAACGGCCACACTAGGACGTTGATTGGCTGTTTACCTCGTCTGTCACCGGTTTCGCGCAAGTCCCTCGTTCTTCTTCGGGTTTGTCCGCGTCGTCGTACTGTGAGCGCATGGGGGAACGGAGCCGCTGGATCGCCGACCTCGACGCCCTTCCGGACGAGGCGCCGGACCTCGCGGACCGGATCCTGACCCGCCTCGTGGACGCCGGGATCGTGCTGGCCGAGCGGACCGACTGCGTCCTCGGCGACGTCCCCGGCGGGTACGCGCCCGGCCCGGCCGCCGCGTCGGCGGCGATGGGCGACCCGGCCGGCTTCCCGGACGTGTGGCCGAACGGCCTGGAGATCGACGTCGGCCGCGGCGCCTACTACGGGACGATGCGCGAGGACGACCGGGTGCGGTGCCCGCGCTGCGGGGCGTGGCTGCCGTTCGAGACCGTCCTGGACGCGGTGGAGGAGTGGCTGGAGGGCGGCCCGGACGCGCTGGTCTGCGCGCGCTGCGGCGAGCGGACGGGGTTCAACGGCTGGCGGTGGCCGGTGCCGTGCGCGTTCGCGGAGCTGGGCCTGCGCTTCTGGAACTGGCCGCCGCTGGCCGACGGGTTCGTGGCGTCCGTGGCGTCCGCGCTGGACCACCGGGTGGTGGCGGGCTCCTGCGGAACCTGACGTCCGAACCGTCGAGTGATCAACGGGAACCGCGGGCATGATCGACGTATCTGACTCTTCGCCGAAACACCGGCGTTCCACCGTTGTTCACCTTGGTCAGGGAAAATTGGGGACATGACCGTCAATCCAGGACATCTTCCTCGTGCCACCGAAGCGCTGCCCGACGACCGCTTCCTCGACCGCGAAGAGAGCTGGCTGCGCTTCAACCAGCGCGTCCTGGAGCTGGCGGAGGATCCGGAGCTGCCGCTGCTGGAGCGCGTCCGGTTCCTGTCGATCTTCGCGAGCAACCTCGACGAGTTCTTCATGGTCCGCGTCGCCGGCCTCGCCCGCCGGATGGCGACCGGCCTCGCCGTCCAGTCCGCCAGCGGCCGGCAGCCCCGCGAGGTGCTGGAACGCACCGGCGAGGTCGCCCACCAGCTGATGCGCCGGCACGCCGCCGTCTTCCGCGAGGAGGTCCTGCCCGACCTCGCCAAGGAGGGCATCGACATCCTGCGCTGGGACGAGCTGGCCGAGACCGAGCAGGAGCGGCTGCGCCGGCTGTTCCGCGACCGGATCTACCCCGTCCTCACCCCGCTCGTCGTCGACTCCGCGCACCCCTTCCCCTACATCTCCGGCCTCTCGCTGAACCTCGCCGTGATCGTCCGCGACCCGGAGACGGACGCGACGATGTTCGCCCGGGTCAAGGTGCCGCCGCTGCTGCCGCGCTTCATCGAGGCGTCCCCCGACCGGTTCACCCCGCTCGAGGACGTGATCGCCGCGCACCTCGGGCAGCTGTTCGTCGGGATGGAGGTCGTCGAGCACCACGCGTTCCGCGTCACCCGCAACCAGGACCTGGAGATCGACGACGACATCAGCGAGGGGCTGCTCCAGGCCCTGGAGCGCGAGCTGCTGCGCCGCCGGTTCGGCCCCGTCGTCCGGCTGGAGGTCGAGGAGTCGATCTCCGAGGGCGTGCTGGAGCTGCTCACCACCGAGCTCGCCATCGAGGAGCGGCAGATCTACCGGCTCGTCGGGCCGCTCGACCTCGCCGGGCTCGGCGCCATCGCCGACCTCGACCGGCCCGAGCTGAAGTACCCGCCGTTCGTCCCGTCGAAGGAGGCGCTGCCCGAGGACGTGGACATCTTCTCCGCGATCCGGGAGGGCGACGTCCTCGTCCACCACCCCTACGACTCGTTCACCACCACCGTGCAGCGGCTGATCGAGGACGCCGCGACCGACCCCGGCGTCCTCGCGATCAAGCAGACGCTGTACCGGACGAGCGGCGACTCCCCGATCGTGGACGCGCTGATGAGCGCCGCCGAGGCGGGCAAGCAGGTCGTGGTCGTCGTCGAGCTGAAGGCCCGCTTCGACGAGCGCGCCAACATCGCGTGGGCGCGCAAGCTGGAGACGGCCGGATGCCACGTCGTGTACGGGTTCGTCGGGCTGAAGACGCACTGCAAGCTCGCCCTGATCGTGCGCGAGGACCCGGACGGCTCGCTGCGCCGCTACTGCCACATCGGCACCGGCAACTACCACCCGAAGACGGCCCGCCTCTACGAGGACTTCGGCCTGCTGACCTGCGCGCCCGACGTCGGCGAGGACGTCAGCGCGCTGTTCAACCACCTCACCGGCTACTCCCGGCAGGGCTCCTACAACCGGCTGCTGGTCGCGCCGAACAGCCTGCGGTCCGGGCTCGTCCAGCGGATCGAGCACGAGATCGACAACCACCGCGCCGGGCACCGCGCGCGGGTCCGGATCAAGTGCAACTCGCTGGTCGACGAGGTGATCATCGACGCGCTGTACCGGGCGTCGCGGGCCGGGGTGCCGGTGGACGTGTGGGTGCGCGGCATCTGCGCGCTGCGGCCGGGCGTGCCGGGGCTGTCGGAGACGATCCGGGTCCGCAGCGTCCTCGGCCGGTTCCTGGAGCACTCCCGGGTGTTCGCGTTCGAGAACGGCGGCGAGCCGGAGGTGTGGCTCGGCAGCGCCGACCTGATGCACCGCAACCTCGACCGGCGCGTCGAGGCGCTCGTCACCGTCACCGACCGGACCCAGCGCGACGAGCTGATCGCGCTGCTCGACCGGGCGATGGACGCGGGCACGCACGCCTGGACGCTCGCCGGCGACGGCGCCTGGACGCGCGGCGAGCCCGGCCCCGGCGAGACCCTGCTGGACATCCAGACCCACCTGGTCCGGAGCCGCCGGTGGAGGACCGTCGATGACTGACGCCGGTGAGCCCGCCCGCCCGATCCGCGCGGCGGGCGCGCTGCTGTGGCGCGACGGCCCGGACGGCCCCGAGTTCGCGGTCGCGCACCGCCCCCGGTACGACGACTGGTCGTTCCCGAAGGGCAAGCTCGACCGGGGCGAGCACGCGCTGCGCGCCGCCGTCCGGGAAGTCGAGGAGGAGACGGGCCTGGTGCCGCGCCTCGGCCGGCGCCTGCCGACCGCGAAGTACCAGGACGGCGACCGGCCCAAGCGGGTCGACTACTGGGCGGCGCGGCCCGTCGCGGAGGCCGCGTTCACGCCGAACGAGGAGGTCGACGAGCTGGCGTGGCTGCCGGCCCGCGAGGCGGAGGCGCGGCTGAGCTACCGGCACGACGCCGACCTGCTCCGCGCGTTCCTGGACGGCCCGTCCCGCACCTGGCCGCTGATGATCGTCCGGCACGGGTCGGCGGGGGAGAAGCACGCGTGGCGCGAGCCCGACGAGCTGCGCCCGCTGGACGCGCGGGGCCGGGCGGAGGCGGCGGCGCTCGCCGCGCTGCTGCACGCCTACGGCCCGGCGCGGGTGCTCAGCTCGGCGACGGCCCGCTGCCTGGAGACCGTCCTGCCGTACGCGCGCCGCGTCCGCGCCGGCGTCGTCACCGACGCCGCGTTCACGGTCGGCGAGACCGGCCCTGACCGGGCCCGGGAGCGGCTGCTCGGCCTGCTGGGCGACGGCGTCCCGACGGTCGTGTGCACGCACGGCGAGAACGTGTCCGAGCTGGTCACGGGCCTGTGCCGGGAGCTGGGCGAGAAGGTCCCGGACGACCCGAGCCTTCGCAAGGGCGAGTTCTGGGTGGCCCACATCGGCGAGGGGTCGCTCGCCTCCCTGGAGCGCCACACCCCTCGTTGAGGCGCGGCGCGTCGCCGTTATCGGTGGCTCATAACGGCAACACGTCGCGACTCGATGTTCAGAAGGCGGGGCCGAGGGTCTGCGACCAGGTCACCGACAGGCGGTCGCGTGCGGTCTCCGCCTCGCAGCGCTCCCAGCCGTACAGGACGCCGAGGTCGAACGCCTCGGAGGTGTTCCGTGTGCGCGCGGCGGCGGTCTTGAGGTGCTCCATCGCGATGACGCCGTCCTGGTAGCCGCCCAGCACTTCCTGGATGCGCTTGGCGTCCTTCGCCACCCGCTTGGCCGCCACCCCTAGCACGGGCATGGCGAGCTCGGCGGCGTACCGCGCGCGCTTGGCCGCCTTACGGGTCTCGTGACGCGCGACCTCCGCGTCTTCGGCGATCGCAATGGACGCGTACGCGCGCGCCATCCGGTCCCACGATCGGGTCACCAGGTCGGGCAGATCCTTGCGCGCCTTGCGGTCGGCGGCCCGCCCTAGCGGCGGCTCCGCGATGAGACGGTCCAGCTCGTCCAGCAACGCGAAATACCGGGGCTCCTTGAGCGCCGCGTTCATCCGCCTGTAGGCGGTGCGCTCCTGGCGGGCCAGGTCGTCCAGCCAGGCGGGAGCGGCACCGCCGAGCCGCTCCTGGAACCGCATCCGCAGCACCTCCAGGTCGCGGACCTCGCCGAGCACCGCCGCGAGCCATCGCAGCTCCGGCCCGAGCGGCTCCGTGCGCTCATCCTCCAGGACGGGCCGGTACGCCTTCAGCGTGCTGCGGATTCTGCGGACCGCCACGCGCATCCGGTGCACGGCGTCCTCCTCGCCCAGCCGTGCCTTCGGATCGAACCTCACGACCGCCTCGACCTGCTCCGCGAGGTACGCCATCACCGCGTCGCCCGTCGTCGCCGGGCCCTTCCCGTTGTCGATCGCCGCCACCAGCCGCGCCTTGCACGCCGCCCGCGCGCGCGCCGCCTTCGGCGGCTCGATCGCCCCGCCCAGCAGCCGGCCCAGCTTCGACGACGACTTCGACCGCCGCGCCCCCGCCTTCCGCAGCCGCTTGCCCGCCGCCTTCAGCAGCTCGGCCGCCCCGTCCCCGAGCTCGACCTCGATTTCCCGCCAGCGCCGCGCCGGGGCGTCCGCCGCCGGGGTGCTCGCCGCCGGGGTGCTCGCCGCCGGGTCGTTCGCCGCCGGGTCGTTCGCCGCCGGGGCGTCCCGGACGTCCCGGCCCGTCACCAGGTCGTCGGCGACCTCGGCGAGCATCGCGCCGTCGCCCGCGTACAGCCGGACGACGGTCCGCCGCGTCTCCAGCGTCGCCACCGGGCGCAGCGGCTCGCCGCGCGTGTACGCCGCGACCAGCGCCGCCAGCCGCGCGGGCACGATCGCCGGTCGTCCGAGGGGAGCCCGCAGCTCCTCCTTGCCGTCCGGGCCGGCGGGCATCTTCAGATGCCAGCCCGCGTCCGTCCCGCCGCGCCGCCGCCGCAGGGTGATCCCGTGCGCGGCGAGCCGCAGGTCGGCCGTGTCGAAATAGCTCGCATGGAGGTCGAAGGCCTCGGGTTCGCCCGCCGACGCCACGCCCGGCAGCCCGCCGAGCTCCGGAAGGACGAAATCGGCCCGGGCGTCGTACTTCTGCTCGATCTCCAGCTGCCTTTCGGCCACGACCAGCTCCTTCGGGGGACGGTGTTGTCGGCGGCGGGCACACCCAGATGACCACCATTTCACGCGAAGATGAACGGAAGCGGAAATGTCGGCGGCCTACGATGCGTCCGTGCGCACCCTGGTCCTCTGGGACATCGACCACACCCTCCTTAACGCGGGCGGCCTGTCCGTGGACATCTACGCGCAGGTGTTCCACCGGGTCGTCGGGCGCCCGGCGGAACGCGTCGCGCCGATGGCCGGACGCACCGACCGGGCCATCACGACCGACACGCTCCGCCACCACGGCATCGACCCGACGCCCGACGTCCTCGCCGCCTTCACCGACGCGCTCGCCCTGGCCTTCGAGGCGCGCGCGCACGAGCTGCCTTCCCGAGGCCGGACGCACGACGGCGCGCGCGCTGTGCTGGAGGCCCTCGCGGCCCGTCCGGACGTGATCCAGTCCGTCCTGACGGGGAACATGGAGCGGATCGCCGCCTGCAAGCTGAAGGCGTTCGGTCTCGACGCGTACCTCGACCTGGAGATCGGCGCCTACGGGATGGACGGCGTCGAGCGGCCGCCGCTGGTGGAGCTCGCCCGCGAGCGCACCGCCGCGAAGTACGGGGAGCGGTTCGGGCCGTCGAGCACCGTGCTGATCGGCGACACCCCGCACGACGTCCGCGCGGGCCACGAGGGCGGCGCCCGGGTCGTCGCGGTGGCGACGGGCGCCACGTCCGCCGCGGACCTGCGGCTGTCCGGCGCCGACACCGTCCTGCCGGACCTGACCGACACCGCCCAGGTCGTCGCCCTGATCCTCGGCGCCGGAGGCTAGAGCGCGCGGGCCGTGGCGGGGAGCGTGAGGCTGCCGGGCAGGGCGGCCATGGCCTCGCGGACGCGGGCGGCGAGGTCGGCCACCGAAGGCGGGTCGTCCGCCTCGGCGGCCCATCCGCCGAGGGCGTGCCGCCACGCCGCGACCAGCATGTCGCCGGCGAGCCGGGGCCGCGCGTCGTCCGGCAGGTCGAGCCGCCGGTGCAGGATCTCCAGGACGGACCGGAGGGTGTCCTCGCAGAAGTGCAGGCCGTGCGCGTCCATCGACGGCGTCACCTGCAGCAGCCGGTAGCTGCGCAGCGCCCGGCTCGCCCACGTCCCGTCCGCCACCCGGTCCAGGGCCGTGAGCAGCACCGATTCCAGCAGGTCGAGCAGCGGGCGGCCGTCGGCCGGGCACGTCTCCAGCCCGTCGAGGAAGGCGCGCCACATGTCCTCCAGCGGCGCCATCGCGACGGCCTCCTTGCCGGTGAAGTACCGGAAGAACGTGCGCTTGGAGACCTCGACCTCGGCGCACACCTCGTCCAGCGTGACCCCGCCGAAGCCGTGCTCGCCGAACAGGGCCAGCGCCGTGTCGATCAGCGCCTGGCGGGTGCGCTCCTTCTTGCGCTCGCGCAGCGACGGTGCCGTGGTCATGCCCTGGAGTGTATCCGGGCGGCGAACGCCACTTGCAGGCTTATGCCACTGAGTGGCATAAATGGGGGATCGCTCTCTCCCGGAAGGCGGCACCCATGCGTGCTCTGCTCATCGACCCTTCGACCGCGTCCGGCCTGCGCCTCGGCGAGACCGCCGCCCCCGACCCCGCGCCGCACCAGGCGCTCGTCCGGGTCACCGCGACCTCGCTCAACTACGGCGAGGTCGCGCACGGCATCGCCGGAGCACCGGGCGGCGCCGTGCTCGGCTGGGACGCCGCCGGCGTGGTCGAGCGCGCGGCCGCCGACGGCTCCGGCCCGGCCGCCGGCACCCCCGTCGTCACGCTCGGCGCGGACGGCGCGTGGGCGGAACTGCGGGCCGTCGACACCGCGCTGCTCGGCGCCGTCCCGGCGGGCGCCGACCTCGGCGCGATCAGCACCGTCCCGGTGGCGGCGGCGAGCGCGCTCCGCGCACTGCGGCGCATCGGGCCGCTGCTGGGCAAACGCGTCCTGGTGCTGGGCGCCACCGGAGGCGTCGGCCGGTACGCCGTGCAACTCGCCCGCCTAGGCGGAGCCCAGGTCGTCGCCTCCACCGGAAATCCCGCCGCACACGGCGACGCGCTGCGCGCGCTCGGCGCCCACGAAGTGGTCGCCCACCCCGAGCAGGTCACCGACCCCGTCGACGGGGTCGTGGACAACGTCGGCGGCGCCCAGCTCGTCGCCGCGTTCGGCAGGCTCGCGCCGCACGGCACCCTGATCGCGGTCGGCCACGGAACCGGCGAGGCGGAGACGTTCCCGTTCGGCGACCTCTTCGGCAACGACGGCCGGCACGACCGCTCCCTCGTCACCTTCTACCTCCTCGACGGCGCCGACCTCGCCGCCGACCTGACCTGGCTGGCCGCCGAGGTCGCCGCCGGGCGCCTCGACCCCGGGATCTCCTGGCGCGGCGGCTGGGAGCGGGCGGACGAGGCCGTCGCCGCCCTGCTCGAACGCCGCCTGCACGGCAAGGCCGTCCTCGAGATCGGCTGACCGCCCGGCGCGGGCACGGCCGCCCGGCGGCCGTGCCCGCGCACGTTGCACCATGGGCTCATGGATGCGAACACTCTGTACCGGCGCTGGCTGTTCGACGCGTGGTCCGGCGACTACGGCGTCCTCGACGAGATCCTCACACCCGGCTTCGCCGGCCACTGGCCCCGCATGGACGTCCACGGACCGGACGGCGCCGCCGAGCAGATCCGCCAGTCCCGCGACTACTTCGCCGACATCGCGAACACCCTGGACGTCGGCCCGCTCGTCGACGGCGACCTGGTGGCCGCGCGCTGGACCTTCCACGGCTCCTACCAGGGCGGGATTCCCGGCGCCACCGCCGAACCCGGCACCCGGATCTCCTTCGCCGGCCACGACCTCTTCCGCATGGAGAACGGCCGCTTCGCCGAGTACTGGCCCGTCTCCGACGCCCTGGGCATGATGCAATCCCTAGGCGCCCTCTGACCTGCGCCGCTACCGGGTTCCTGCGGGGTGAAGGGGGAGTTTGAAGCCTTCGTGGCTGGGGGTGAAGCCCAGGGACGCGTAGAAGCGGTGCGCGTCGCCACGCCTCTTGGCGCTGGTCAGCTGGACGAGCGCGCAGCCCCGGGCGCGGGCCCGTTCGATCGCGCTCTCCATCAGCGTCCGGCCGAGGCCGCCGCCCCGACGGTCCGCCCGGACCCGCACCGCCTCGATCAGCGCCCGCTCGGCGCCGCCCTTGCCGAGCCCCGGAATGTAGGTCGCCTGGAGGCAGCCCACGACCGTCCCGCCGTCGTCCAGCACCAGGATCTCGTTGCGCGGGTCGCGGTCGATCGACGTGAACGCCCGCTCGTAGGCGGCCGTCACCACGACCGACGCCGGATCCACGACCTTCTCCTCGTCCGCGAGCAGGGCCAGGACCGCGGGCAGGTCGGCGCGCGTCGCCGGGCGCATATGGGGCATGGCGCCGACGGTAGCGAGGCGCGCGGAAAGTCGCCGCCCCCAGGCCGGTCACTTCGCCGGGTCCGCCGTGTCAGTACAGGTGACAGCGACCCGAAGAAGGGACCACCGATGCAGAAGATCAACATCGTGCGGTACCAGGCCCGTCCCGAGCGGGCCGACGAGAACCAGCGGCTCATCGAGGACGTCATGGCCGAGCTCGGCCGCGACGACCCCGGCGGCGTCCGCTACGCCGCGTTCCGCCTGGACGGCGACACGTTCCTGCACATCGTGGTGAGCGAGGACGGCCGCGACGTCCTGCCGTCCGTCCCCGCCTTCCAGGAGTTCCAGCGGGAGCTCGGCGACCGTCTCGTCCCCGGCACCCTCAGCCGCACCCCGGCGACCCAGGTGGGCGCCTACGGTTTCGCCGCCGCCGAGGCGACGGCCACCGCCGGCTGACCGCGGGGTGCGGGCCTCCCCGGCGGAGGCCCGCACCCCCGTGCGGTCAGCAGGTGTTGAGCATCGAGGTGAGCGCGCTCTTCTCCGCGCTGTCCACGGTGAGGTCGTAGTACCACTTCACCTGGACCCAGGCGCGCGCGTACGTGCAGCGGAAGGCGGTGCGGGACGGCTGCCACTCGGCGGGGTCCTTGTCGCCCTTGGCCTGGTTGACGTTGTCGGTGACGGCCCACAGCTGGGGGCCGCCGAGGTCGTTGGCGAAGTCCTGGCGGTGCGCGGTCGTCCAGGCCCAGGCGCCGGACGCCCACGCCTCGGCCAGCGGCACCATGTGGTCGATGTCCACGTCGGCCGGCGACGTCCAGGTGGCGCCGTCGTACGGCGAGTACCAGGACCCGGACGTCGGGTAGCAGGCGGAGTCGGTGCTCACGTTCGTGCCGTCCCGCTTGAGCACCATCTCCCGCGTGTTGCAGGTGCCGGAGACGGTGATCCAGTGGGGGAACAGCGAGCGGTCGTAGGTGCTCGCGTGCGATTCGGCGGCCACGGTCAGCTCGCCGAGCCGGGTGCGGGCGGTGCTGGCGGACGGGATGTTCGGCGGGGTCGCGGACGCCGGTGCCTGCACGGCGACGAGCAGTGCGCCGAGCAGCGCCGCCGGCAGCAGGAACAGGAGCAGACGTCGCATCGAGGATGCCCTTCTGCGGCCGCCCGCCGGCGGGGATCGGACTCCCCGAACAGGGCACGGGGACGACAGCCCCGATACCGTGACATTCAGGACAACTCAGCGAAATATCACTGATTGCCCAGACGTCACCCTCGCCTTGGTCGGAACCTGTCGACGGTCCCGCCCCACCTGCGGCGCGCGGCGGCGTCCTGCGAGCGCCGCCGCGAAGTGTTCACCGGAAACAACCGCGCATTAACCGGACGGCGCGGGATCGCCTGAACGGCTATTCGCCCTGAGGCGTGGTGAAGGTGATCTGGACGGTGAGGCCGCCGTGGGGGCGGGCGCGGGCGGTTAGCGTGGCGCCATGGGCGGTGGCGATGGCCCGCACGATGGACAGCCCCAGCCCCTGGTGACCGTCGTCGGCCGTGCGGTGCAGGCGCTGGAAGGGCTCGAAGAGCCCGTCCACCTTCTCCGGCGGCACCACCGGGCCCGTGTTGGTGATACGCAGCACGGACGTGTCGCCGCTGCGTCCTGTGCTGATCTCCACTCGGCCTTGGGGCACGTTGTAGTGGAGAGCGTTGTCGCACAGGTTGGCCACGAGACGGTCGATCAGGGCCGGGTCGCCGGCGACCGGCGCCGGATCGAGCACCGCGTCGATCTCCACGTCCTCGCGGCCGCGGCCCTCCAGCGTCCGCGCCGCCACCGACGCCAGGTCGAACGGCTCGTCGCCGGCGCGCACCTCGGCGCTCCCGGCCAGGGTCAGCAGCGACTCCAGCAGCCGGGTGCGCTGCTCGTTGACGGCCAGCAGCCGTTCGAAGTTCGCGCGGAACGCCGCCGCGTCCGCGTCCGGGTCGATGAGCGGCTCCTCCAGCAGCGCGTGCTCGACGGTCAGCGGCGTGCGCAGCTCGTGGGCGGCGTTGGCGACGAACCGCTTGTGGGCGTCCAGCGCCGCTTCGAGGCGGCCGAGCAGCCCGTCGACGGTGTCGGCGAGGTTCTTCAGCTCGTCCTGCGGACCGGTGAGCGAGAGCCGCTCGTGGACGTTGTGGTCGGAGATCCGCCGCAGCCGCTCGGTCATGGTGCGCACCGGGCGCAGCGTCCGGCCGGCGACCAGCCAGCCCAGGGCCAGCGAGGCGAGCCCCACGATGAGCAGCGCGAAGGTCGGCAGGGCCAGGTCGATCCGGTCGCCGGCCGTCTGGGGCCCGACGCGCACCGGTGCTCCGGGCTCGGGCGCGAAAGGACCGATCGGGCCGGGGCGGGTGGCGTAGCCGAGGTGGCCCGGCAGCTGCCGCGCGAGCCCGTACATGACCAGCAGGAGGAGCGTCCCCGAGGCGACCGCCATCAGGCAGTGCAGGAGGGTGAGCCGCAGGCGCAGGCGGTACGGCATGGTCAGATCCGGTAGCCGGCGCGCGGCACGGTCTCGATGAGCGGGGGATCGCCGAGCTTGGCGCGCAGCCGGTTGATCGTCGCCTTGACGGTCGTGGTGAACGGGTCGGCCGCCTCGTCCCAGACCCGGTCGAGCAGCTCCTCCGCCGAGACCGCGCGGTCCCGGTTGGCCAGCAGGTACTCCAGCACGGCGAGCTCCTTCGGGCTCAGCGGAAGGCGCGCGCCCGCCCGGGTGGCGGTGCGCTGGGCCGGGTCGACCCTGAGCTCGCCGTGGACGAGCACGGGCGGCGTCGCCCGCCGGGTGCGCCGGCCGACCGCGCGGACGCGCGCCACCAGCTCGGCGTACGCGAACGGCTTGGGCAGGTAGTCGTCGGCGCCGAGGCCCAGGCCCTCGACCCGCTCGGCGACGGTCCCGGACGCGGTGAGCATCAGCACGCGGGCCGGCGGCTCCGCCGCGACGAGCGCGCGGCACACCTGGTCGCCGTGGACCACCGGCAGGTCGCGGTCGAGCACGACGACGTCGTACTCGACGACCGCGGCGCGCTCCAGCGCGTCGCCGCCGTCGTAGGCGACGTCGACGGCCATGCCCTCGCGGCGCAGCACCCGCGCCACCGAGTCGGCGAGGTCCCGCTGATCTTCGACAACCAGTACCCGCATCGGCTTCGAGGGTAGCCCGGCCGCCCGTCACAGCCCGGTCACAGCGGCGCGGACCCCGGCGTGACCGCCGGCCGGTTAGAAACGGTCGCCATGACACCGGTCATCGAAACCGAGGGGCTCGGCATGCGGTACGGCCGCCGGGTCGCCCTCACCGACTGCACCCTGCGCGTCCCGGCCGGGAAGGTCGCGGGCTTCGTCGGGCCGAACGGCGCCGGCAAGTCCACGTTCCTCGGCATGGTCGCCGGCCTGCTCGCCCCGACATCCGGGCGGATCGCCGTGCTCGGCCACCGGCCCGGTGGCGGTGCGGCCCGGCTCGCCGACGTCGCGTTCGTCGCCCAGGACGCGCCGCTGTACCCGTACATGACCGTCGCCGATCACCTGCGCTTCGGCGCCCGGCTGAACCCGCGATGGGACGGGCCGTACGCGCGGGCGCGGATCGATCGGCTCGGCCTCGACCCGGCGCAGAAGGCCGGACGGCTCTCCGGCGGGCAGCGCGCCCAGCTCGCCCTGACCCTGGCCGCGGCCAAGCGCGCGCGGCTGCTGGTCCTCGACGAGCCGGTCGCGTCCCTCGACCCGCTGGCCCGCCGGACGTTCCTGGAGGACCTGCAGGAGACCGTCGCCGAGGTGGAGGTGAGCGTGATGCTGTCCTCGCACCTGCTCGGCGACCTGCAGCGGGTCTGCGACCACCTCATCGTGCTGTCCGCCGGGCGCGTGCAACTGGCCGGGGACGTGCCCGCGCTGCTGGCCGGGCACTCGCGAAGCGACGGCGAACGCATCGTCCCCCGGCCGGACGGACGGCCGGTGGACCTGGAGGACCTGGTGCTCGCCTACATGGCCGGGGAGGTCGTCCGATGATCTGGGTGACGTGGCGGCAGTTCCGCACGCCGGCGCTGGTCATGCTCGCGGGATGCGCGGCGTACGCCCTGGCCCTCGGCTGGCTGGGCTACTCGACGCGCCACGCCTACGACAAGGAGATCCTGGGCTGCAGCCTGGCGGACGGCTGCCGGCTCACCGATCAGAAGAGGGCGTTCCTCAGCGAGTTCACCCCCACGGTGAGCGCGGCGCAGGCGGTCCTGCTCCTGCTGCCGGCCCTCATCGGCGCGTTCTGGGGCGCGCCCCTGCTGGGTCGCGAGTTCGAGGCCGGGACGCAGCGGCTGGCCTGGACCCAGAGCGTCACCCGGCGGCGCTGGCTGGCGGCGAAACTGCTGCTGCCCGGCCTCGCGACGGTGCTGCTGACCGCCGCGCTCAGCTTCCTGCTGACCTGGGCCGCCGACCGTTTCGACGAGGTGGAGGGCACCCGCTTCACCGCGCTGTCGTTCGCCTCGCGCGACGTCGTGCCGGTCGGCTACGCGCTCTTCGCGTTCGCGGCCGGCACCGCGGCCGGGCTGTTCCTACGCCGCACCCTGCCGGCGATGGCGGCGACGCTGGCGGTGGTCGCGGCGGTGCTGTTCCTGTGGCCGAGCCTCGTCCGCCCCCACCTGCGCCCGCCGGTGACCGAATCGGTCGCCTTCGACCAGAGCGTCCGCGACCACGACGCGAACGTGTCGTTCGGCCACGACCGTCCCGCCTTCGTCGCCGGCTACCAGGTGCCCGGCGCCCTCATGCTGAGCAAGGTCACGTACCTGCGGACCTCGTCCGGTGCGCTCGTGCAGCCGTCGACCGTCCAGGACTGCCTCGCCAAGCCCCCCGCACCGATGCCCGGAACCGACGGCGCGGGCACCGTCGACCAGTGCATGACCTCCAAGCACCTGCACTTCGACGTGACCATGCAACCGGCGGACCGGTACTGGTCCTTCCAATGGATCGAACTCGGCGCCTACACACTCCTGGCCGCCCTCCTGGCCACCCTCGCTTACCACCACATAACCCAAGCCCGCGCCTGACCCCACAGCGCGGCGGGCGGGACGTGCGGCGCAGAAGCTCAGCCGTCGCGCGGGCGCGTTGTCTGAGCGGCGGGGCGAAGCCGGAGGCGAGCCCCGCCGCGAAGCTCGCGAAGCGAGGCCGCGCCCGCCCAAGACCGGTCAAGGGCCGAGCCGCCAGGCGAGCCCTCTGGGCCGGGCTTGCAACCTACAGGTGGTACTTCATGCCCATGTGGGAGGGGCGGAAGCCGATCTTCTGGTAGAAGCGGATCGCGTCGGGGCGCTGGCGGTCGGTGGTGAGCTGGACGACGCGGCAGCCGCGGGCGCGGGCCTGGTCGATCGCCCAGGTGATCATGGTCTGGCCGAGCCCGCGGCCGCGCTCGTCGGCGGCGACGCGGACGCCCTCGATCTGGGCGCGCTCGCCGCCGGTGTAGGTGAGGCCGGGGATGTAGGTGAGCTGCAGCGTGCCGGCGACGGTGCCCGCGACGTCCGCCACGACGAGGTGGTTGTTGGGGTCCTTCTCGATGGCGGTGAAGGCGGCGAAGTAGGCCTCGGGGATTTCCTCGGCGAGTGTTTCGCGGGTCGCGCCCAGGGGATCGTCGGCCAGGAGCCGGACGATCTGGGGCAGATCGTCGACCGTCGCCTCGCGAAAGGTCACTTCTTGATCACGCTGCACGTCACAAGGTTATCCGGGCGCTAAGTTGCAATGCTCACAACGACTTGTAGTACTACCGCACGTAGTACTACGTTGAGTGGAGACCACCCCAGAGCGAACCGCCGGTGGCCTCCTCACCCCATGCCCCGCAGGGAGAAAGCCATGCACAACGACGAGAACGAGGAACACTGGACCGACCACGCCATCTGCCGCGGCGCCGACCCTGATCTGTTCTTCCCGATCGGCTACTCCGCGCCGGTGCTCCAGGCTCAGATGGACGCGGCGAAGGCGATCTGCGCGAACTGCCCGGTGAAGGCGGAGTGCCTCGCGTGGGCGCTGCGGGTGGGCGAGCCCGACGGCATCTGGGGCGGGACGACCCCGGAGGAGCGGCGCTACCTGCGCCGGACGGCCGAGGCCCCCGCGCGGCGGCGGCTGCCGGTGATCGTGGTCCGCGGCGACGCGTCCGAGTCGGAGCACGCCTCCGCCGCCTAGGGCAGCAGGGCGACCTTGCCCACGACGCGCCGGTTGAGGAGGTCGTCCAGGACCCGCGGCGCGGACGCGAGGGGCTCCGTGCGCGGGGCCACTGGGTCGAGCCGGTCCTCGGCCACCATCGCGAGCAGCTCGTCGAGGAGCGCGCGCTGCTCGGCGGGGTGCGTCATGGACCAGGCTCCCCAGTCGACCCCGACGACGGAGCGGTTGCGCAGCAGGACCTGGTTGAGCGGGAGGGACGGGATGTCCCCGGACGCGAAGCCGATCACGACGTAGCGGCCGCGCTCGCGCAGGGCGCGCAGCGCGGGGTCGGCGAGGGCGCCGCCGACCGGGTCGTAGACGAGGTCGACGCCGCCGTCCGACCAGGCGCGGGCCGCGGCCTTGACGTCGGTGGGGCCGGCGGCGGAGTCGGCGCCCGCGGCGAGGGCGGCCCGGCGCTTCTCCTCGGACGAGGCGACCGCCAGGACGCGGGCGCCGAGGGCCGTCGCGACCTGGACGGCGGCGAGGCCGACGCCGCCGCCGGCGCCGAGGACGAGGACGGTCTCGCCGGCGGCGAGGGCGGCGCGGTCGCGGAGCGCGAAGAGCGCGGTGCAGTAGCTCTGGGTGAAGGTCGCGGCGCGCGGGGCGTCCAGCTTGTCGGGGATCGGGACCGCGGCGGCGGCGGGGACGGCGACGTGGGACGCGAACCCGCCGAGCCCGCACATCGCGAGGACGCGCGTCCCGTCGGGGAGGGTGCCGGCGACCTCGCTGCCCGGGACGAACGGGAGCGGCGGCTTGATCTGGTACCGGCCCTGGACGAACAGGGCGTCGACGTAGTTGACGCCTGCCGCCTCGACGGTGAGCAGGACCTGGCCGGGCCCGGGTTCGGCGGGGGCGGTGTCCTTGACGACGACGGAGCCGAGCTCCTCGCAGATCGCAGCGCGCATCCGTCCACTATGCCGGAAACCGAATCGGGTTCACCATCGGGCACCTTCCCGGGGGCGCGCGCGTTGACCCGGTGACGGCAGGATCGATCGGTCATACGGTGGCGACATGAGCTACACCCCCGACAGGCAACGCTCCGACGGGCTCGTCAAGGCCGGCACGCGCGCGCTGTCGGCGGCGGTGCTCATCGGCTCGGTGACGGTCGTGATGTGGATTCTCGAGGGCATCGACGTGCTCGACAACGGCGCGCTCGACCAGTTCGGCATCCAGCCCCACGACGTCGACGACCTTCCGGACATCTTCACCGCGCCGTTCATGCACGCGGGCTTCCCGCACCTGATGGCCAACACGATCCCGTTCGTGATCCTCGGGTTCATCGCGGCGGCGCGCGGCATCGCGAAGTTCCTCGCCGCGAGCCTGATCATCATCGTGGTCGGCGGGCTCGGCGTGTGGTTCTTCAGCTCGGCGAACACGCTCGGCTCCAGCATCCTGATCTTCGGGTTCTTCGGCTACCTGGTCGGGCGCGGGATCTTCGAGCGGCGGGTGCTGGACGTGGTGATCGCGGTGCTGGTGGTCGCGGTCTACGGGACGATGCTGGTCGGCGTGGTCCCGAACGACCCGACGATCTCGTGGCAGGGCCACCTGTTCGGGCTGATCGGCGGCGTGCTGGGCGCGTGGTTCCTGCGCCGGGGCCGGGTCGAGCCGCCGGCGGTCACCCGCGGCATCTGAGGCCCGCGGTCACCACTGCCCGCGGTCACCGGCCGGGAGCGAGCGCCGCGGTCACCGGCCGGGGGTGAGGTCGGCGGTCTCCGCCTCGACGCGCCGGGGCCGGGCGGCGACGGGCTCGTCGAGCCGTTCGGCGGCGGCCGGGGCGGTGAGGGCGGCCAGGCCGAAGGCGACGGGGATCCACGCCGCCACGGCAAGCCGCGGCATCTCGTCGACGAGCGGGTGCATCGACGCGACGGCCGCGCCCGTGAGTCCCGCGGCGGCGAGCGGCCAGGCGGCGTCCCAGCGGACGCGGGCGACCAGCCCGGCGGCGGCGAAGAGGAACGCGGCCGGGATCAGCGGGTTCTCGAGCATCGCCGGGCCGATGTCGCCGCTCCACAGGTCCCCGGCGGCGTCGGAGAGCCGGTGCCACGGGTCGGGCACGTCCGGATGCCGGAAATGCCGGGTGAAGGTGTCCTGGAGCGTCTCGTGGACGCCCGGCAGGTGCAGGGCGGAGCTGATCCACAGGTTGCCCACCAGCACGACTGCCGCGACGCCGGCGACGGCCAGGAACGTCCGCCGCGACGCGAAGACCGGGAGCAGGAGCACGGCGCCCGCGGCGAGCGCGGCGGCCAGCGCGACGCCGTTGGCGGGCTTGACGACGCACAGCAGCGCGAGCGCGCAGGCCAGCAGCGCCGATCCCGCGATGACGGCGCGTCCGCGCAGCACCAGCACGGCGCCCGCCAGCGCGGCCGTCACGCAGAGCAGCATGGGCGCCTCGGCCAGCAGGCGGCTGGCCCAGAAACCTGTCGGCAGCAGGTAGAACAGGGCCTCCGCCGCCAGGGCCTGGACGGGCCGCAGCCCGATGGCGAGCGCCAGCAGGACGGCCGCGACCCCGCACGCCACCCCCAGCGCGGCCGTCCCGGCGGCGACCCCGGACAGCCCCATCATCCGCACGAACGGGGCCGTGAGCAGCGGGTATCCGGGACGCGAGGTGAAGATCCGCTGGAAGCGGTCCGGTGCGACGCCGGGCAGCGCGGTCCGGTACTCGACGCAGTCGGCGCGGCTCCCCGCCGGGCGCGGGGTGCCCCGCATGAGGGCGTCGCAGGTGATCTCCGCGGCGCCGCGGTCGGCGGCGGGTGCGGACCAGCCCGCGTACCGGAGCGCGTCGCGCGCGTACCAGAAGGTGTCCGGTGTGGCGGTGGCGGCGCTCCCCGACCAGCGCAGCAGCCACAGGCCGGAGCCGAGCAGCACCGCGACGGCGATGAGCAGCGTCATCCGCGTCCGGGGCCGGTCGAGCGGGCGCGGCGCGGCGACGTCCGCGAACCGCACCCGCCGGGACGGCCACACCGCCGGGAGCCATCGGCGGCGCCAGGTCCGCGGCATGCGGGGCGGCGGCAGGTGCGTCCCGCCGGGTTCGGGGCCGTCGCCGGGGATCCGGCGGTCGGCGTCCTCTGGCCGTGAGTAACTCTGCGTCACGACCCGAGCACTGCCCGCCCGCCCGCACGGCAAGCGAGTTATGCGGATCTATCGGAAATAATTGGACATCCCTATAGGTCCCGGGTCGTCCGGAAAACCGCTAGTTCGGCCGGACGGTCACGTCCGACACGACCGCGTCCCGCGGCGTCTCCAGCGCGGCGACCAGCACGCGCGCCACGGTGCCCGGCGCGGCGAAGTCGTCCTCGGCGTACGGGTGGCCCTCCTGCGCGCGCACCTTCCGCTGCATCTCCGTGGCCGTCCGCCCCGGGTAGACCGTCGTGACGCGCAGCGACGGCTCCTCCGCCCGCAGCGAGTCGGCGAGCGCGCGCAGCCCGAACTTGCTCGCCGCGTACGCCGACCACTCCGGATTGGCGCGCAGCCCCGCGGTCGAGTTGACGAACACCACGTGCCCCCCGGCCGCGCGCAGCGCGGGCAGCAGCAGCCGCGTCACCTCGGCGGCGGACACCAGGTTCACCGACAGGTGGTCCATCCACTCGTCCGCCTCCAGCTCGGCGACCGGCGACAGATGCACGACCCCCGCCGCGTGGATCACGCCGTCGAGCCGCCCCGGCAGCTCCGCGCCCGCGAGCACCGCCTCGATCCGCCGCGGCTCGGTGAGGTCCAGCGGGACCGTCGTGATGGACGCGCCCGACGCGGCGGCGGGCGGCGCGCCCGGCGCGATCGCGATGGACTGGGTGGCGGCGTGCGCGGCGCCGGTGCGCAGCTTCCCGGCCAGCTCGCCCAGCCGGTCGGCGGAGCGGCCGGTCAGGACCAGGTCGTGCCCGCGCTCGCGCAGCAGCTCCGCGACCGCGGTCCCGATGCCGCCGGTCGCCCCCGTGATCAGATACGTGCCCATGGGGCCCCATTCTCCTCGATCTCCCTACCCCGATGGACGCGCGGGGCGGGGCGTCAGTTCGGGCGGAGGACGCGGGTGACGCCGGCGATGAGCGCGGTCGCGAGCACCCACCCGGTCGCGATCAGCGCGTAGGCGACCCACCGGGACCAGTTCTGCGGGTCGAACGCCTGCTGCTGCCCGAACGTGTCGATCGGGATCAGCAGGTCGAGGCTGTAGACCAGCGCGTGGAAATGCGGCTGCTCCGCCGGCTGCTTGATGCCCTTCGGATGGTCGAGGGAGAACACGACCGTCCCGACGGCGAGCAGCACCGCGAACCACGCGAACGCCAGCCACGGCCGGTACCCGTAGCCGACCGTCCAGTCCAGGACGTGGTTCCACACCCGCCCGACCGGGTTCGCCTTGCGGCGGCGGGCGCGCAGCTTCGCGAGCTGCACCCGGCGCGCCAGGTCGTCGTGGCCGATGCCGTGGTACCAGGCGGCGAGCTGCTCGTACGGCTGGAGATGGAACTCCGGGTCGCGGGACACCCAGCTCAGCCGGTCCTTGAACTCCCCGCCGCGCAGCGTCTGGTACGTCGTCCCGTTGAGGTACAGCTCGTCCGGCCAGATCGACGGATGGTCCATGATCAGGTCGATCCGGGAGAACGACAGCGACACCCGGCCCCTGATCTTCTCCGCCGGCCACAGCAGCAGCTCGTCGCAGACCATGTGGCTGGCGTGCAGCGCCATCCGCCCCGGGTCGGCCGAGTCGAGGACCGCCTTGGAGAACGACAGGATGCCGTTGAACCTCGCGCTGCGCAGCCGGACCGTCCCGACCGCGTGGAAGCCGGCGCTGAACTCGGCGGTGTTCTCGACCACCATGTTCTGCGCGTCCAGCGCGATCCGCCCCGGGTTGGACAGCGTCGTGCCCTGCATGAACAGCCCGCCGTTCATCTTCGCGCCGACGAGCCGGACCCCGCCGGTGATGTGCGCGTGCTGCGCGAACATCCCGACGTCGACGACGAGCCCGCCGCTGAACAGCGCCCACTTGTCCGGCGCGGACGCGGTGATGCGGGTCCCGTTCATCCGGAAGCCGCCGAGCAGCTGCGCGCGCGGCAGCCGCACCTCGCCCTCGATCTCCGAGCCGGACAGGCTGAGGTACCCGTCGGCCTGCAGCCCGCCGCCGTCGAAGCCCGGCATCCGGCAGTCGCCGAACCGCAGCTGCCGGGTGCGGGCGTTGGCGAACCGCGGCTCCTCGACGAGCCGGCACCGCTCCAGCCGCAGCTCGTGCTCGACGGTGCCGCCGGACACGTCCAGCCGGCCGGTGACGTACGCGCCGCGCAGCCGGACCGCCGCGACGGCCCCGGACCGCGTCTCGCCCGCGCCCAGCAGCAGCCGGTTGATGACCTCCGCCCGGACGATCCGCTCGGGCAGCGGCCCGGCGGGACGGTCGTCGCCGAGGACGACCCGCGCGCCGGTCGGGAACGCGGCCCACAACCGCCGCTCGGCGGCGCTGAGGCCGGGAGGTTCGCTGGGGGGCTGGGGCACGGGAACCCTTTCTACGCGGAGACCCCCTCCGCGATCAACACCGCGGAGGGGGCCCGCGTCGTCCCCCCAGCTCAGGGCCTAGAAGAAGCCGCGGCGGCGGCCGGCCTCCTGGAGGAAGCCGTCCAGCTCGCGCTCCCAGTCGGTGTGCTCGACGGTCGCGTAGTCGACGGTGAAGCGGCTGAACGCGTCGTGGCCCTCGGTGAAGACGCCGCCGCGCTTGTCCAGCTCCAGGACGACCTCCATCGACTGCGGGTACGACACGAACGTCACTTCGAGCTGCTTGATGCCGTGCCCGTACTGGTGCGGCGGGTGGAACTCGATCTCCTGGTAGAACGGCAGCTCCTGGTGCACGCCCCAGATGCGGCCCTTCTCGCAGTCGGCGTTGCGGAAGTGGAAGCCGAGGTTCGAGAACGCCGCGAGGATGCGCTCCTGCGCGGGCAGCGGGTGCACGGCGATCGGGTCGAGGTCGCCCGGGTCGAGCGCGCCCGCGACCTCCAGCTCGGTGGCGATGCCGACCGTGGTGCCGTGCAGCGGATGCCCGTACATGTGGGTGAGCGGCGCCTCCCACGGGATCGGGAACTGGAACGGGACGCTGTGCCGCATCCCCTCCTCCAGCTTGAACCCGCCCGCGACCGGCATCTTCGCGTACTCGATGTTGGAGGTGTACTCGCTGTCGTCGGTCTCGACCTCGACCCGGGTGCGCAGCGCGAGGTTCACCGACTTGATGTCGGAGTTGTACTGGCCGCCGATGATGACGACCTCGCCCGTCACGACCCCGCCCGGGGTGGTGTTCGGGTCGTGCAGCGTCGTCTCGATCGAGGGCCCGCCGATGCCCATCGCCTGCCGCAGCTTCTTGAAGACCAAGGTCCGTCCTCCTGTGTCCGAGCACCCCCGGTGCTCCCGTCGTCCCATAGACGCGCTTACGGGAGAGTACGTTCCTTAATGGCAGGTCGTAAGGCGAATCAGTGGCCCCCACCGGCCAGGTTCAGGCCGACGACGCCGACGATGATGCAGAGCAGCGCGCCGATCTTCACCGCGGACACCTGGTCGCCCATCACCAGCATGCCGAGCGCCGCGGTGCCGACGGCGCCGATCCCGACCCAGACGGCGTACGCGGTGCCGACGTCCAGCGTCCTCAGCGCATGGCTGAGCAGGCCGAAACTGGTCACGGCGAACACGAGGAACCCGGCGGACGGCAGCCACTCGGAGAAATTCTTACTGGCCTTCAGGCACAGCGCCATCGCGACCTCGAACAGGCCCGCGAGGATGACGAGGATCCACGCCATGGTGACTCCCGGATGCGTAGACGGCACGGTCACGCGTCGTCTTCGCTTTCCGGGTACGGCGCACCTCGTCCGGGAGGGCCCGCTCGGGGGCCCTCGTCCGCGTCAACGGCCCCGCGGTGCGGGGTGTTCCCGCCGGTGGCCCATGTCACCGGCGGGAACGTGCGGGCGCGCGGAACGCGGCCTCAGGAGCGTCCCAGCGCGCGGTACTCCCAGCCCGCCGAGCGCCACTTCGCGGCGTCCAGCGCGTGCCGGCCGTCCACGATCCGCTTGTGCCGGACGACCTGCGCCAGCGCGTCCGGCTCGATCTCCTTGAAGTCCGACCACTCGGTCAGCAGCACGACCACGTCGGCGTCCTGCGCGACGTCCAGCGCGCTGTCGCCGTAGCGCAGCTCGGGGAACGCGCGCCGCGCGTTGTCGAGCGCCGCCGGGTCGAACACGCGGACGTGCCCGCCGAGCCCGTGCATGGTGCGCGCCACGTCCAGCGCGGGTGCGTCCCGGATGTCGTCGGAGTTCGGCTTGAACGCCGCGCCCCACGCCGCGATCCGCTTGCCGGAGATCCCGCCGAGCATCTCCCGGACGAGGTCGACGGTGCGGGCGCGCCGCCGCCGGTTGATGTCGTCGACCTCGCGCAGGAACGACACGGCCTGCCCGACGCCGAGCTCCTCCGCGCGGTGCGCGAACGCCCGGATGTCCTTCGGCAGGCAGCCGCCGCCGAAGCCGAGGCCCGGCTTCAGGAACTTGCCGCCGATCCGGTCGTCGAGGGCGAGCGAGTCGGCGAGGTGCTTGATGTCGGCGCCGACCGCCTCGCAGACCTCCGCCATCGCGTTGATGTAGGAGATCTTCGTGGCGAGGAAGGAGTTCGCGGCGACCTTCACCAGCTCCGCGGTCGCGAGGTCGGTGCGGACCACCGGGGTGCCGAGGTCCAGGATCGGCTTGAACGCGGCCTCCAGCCGCTCCAGCGCCCAGTCGGACGCGACGCCGAACACCAGCCGGTCCGGGCGCATGGTGTCGTCCACGGCGAAGCCCTCGCGCAGGAACTCGGGGTTCCACGCCAGCTCGACCTCCTCGCCCGCCGGGGCGAGGTCGTGGATGACGCCGGTGATGCGCTTCGCCGTGCCGACCGGGACCGTCGACTTCCCGACGACCAGCGCGCGCCGGGTCAGGTTCGGGGCGAGCGCCCGTACCGCCGCCTCGACGTAGGTGAGGTCGGCGGCGTCCGACCCCGGCTGCTGCGGCGTGCCCACGCACAGGAAGTGGACGTCGCCGAACTCGCCGGCCTCCTCGAAGGAGGTGGTGAAGCGCAGCCGCCCGGACTCCAGCGCCTTGGTGAGCAGCTCCGGCAGGCCGGGCTCGAAGAACGGCACCTCACCGGACGCGAGCCTGTCGACCTTGCGCTGGTCGACGTCCACGCCGAGGACCTCGAAGCCCAGCACGGCCATGCAGATCGCGTGCGTGGCGCCGAGGTAGCCGGTGCCGATGACGGTGAGCCGCGGGGACTCCGTCGGGTTCATTTGCACTTCTCCTTCTTCACAGCTGACGGAAGAGACGACTCCCGATGGCTCTAGGAGCACTTGCCCTTGTTGATCAGTTCGCCGCCGGAGACCCTGTTGTCGCAGGCGACCGTGTTGCCGTCCGAACCGAGGAAGATCCCGACGCCCTTGGCGCCGCCCAGGTCGATGACGTTGCGGCGGAAGACGTTGCCGGTCCCCCAGCCCTTGTACTCCTCGTGGGTCTGGAAACCGTCCTTGACCGTCCTGGTCCCGCGGTTCCCCTCGATGACGTAGCCGTTGCCCTTCGCGTCGACCCACGAGTCGTTGACGCCGCCGCCCGAGAGCTGCGAGCCGTCGAAGACGTTCCCGACGAGGCGCCCGCCGGACGTGCCCTCCTTGATGTCCACCGCCTCCGCGGTGGCGGTGATCCGGTTCCCGGCGACGAGGTTGGCGTCGCTGGCGTCCGGCTTGCCCTGGGTGAGCTGGCCCCAGTTGTTGTGCGACGAACCGAGGTACACGCCCTCGCCGAAGCGCGGGTTGCCGCGGCCCGTGCGGGTGATGGTGTTGTACTGCACCGCGTTTCCGGTGCTGAAGTTGCGCAGGTGGATCGCCTCGTCGCCCACGTCGTGGACGTTCAGCCCCTGCACGACCGTCCCGCTGGTGCCGTCGAGCATGACGCCCTTCTGGCTGCGGGTGACGGTGAAGCCGATGAGCCGCCAGTGCGCGGCGTTCTCCAGGTGGAAGCCGTAGCCCTTGGTGACGGCGCCGCCGTCCAGCACGGACTGCGGCGTCCCGCACACGAAGATCGGCTTGGCCGGGGTGCCGGACTTCTGGCTGGAGTACTGGCCGGCGTACCGGCCGGGGGCCAGCCGGATGACGTCACCGGGCGCGGCCGTGTTCAGCTTCTCCTGCAGCTGGACGGGGCCGTGCACGGTGACCGTCGCCTTCGGGCACGCGATCCGCCGGTACGACGACGGCAGCGGCATCGCCGGCGCGGGCTGCCCGATCCCGCCGCCCGTGCCGGTCCCCGAGCCCGACCCGGCCCCGGCGCCCGCTCCGTTCCCCGTGCCGGCGGGCGTGGCCTGCCCCGTCCCGGGGAACGGGTCGGTCCCCGCGGTGTCCTTGGACTTGCCGCCGCCGCCCTGGGTGGCCAGCACGACCACCGCGCTCGTGGCGACGGCCCCCACGACCAGCACCCCGGCGAACCTCACATCGATCTTCACTGTTCACCCCCGTCCCCGTTCACGCGCCCCCGCGCGTCAGGAGCACTTGCCCTTCTTGGTGAGCTGTCCGCCGGACACCTTGTTGTTGCAGGCGATCGTGTTGCCGCCGACGGTGTCGTTGATCCCGACGCCGTTGCCGCCGTCCAGGTTGATCGTGTTGTTGCGGAACACGTTGCCGGTGCCCCAGCCGTTCATGATCTGGTGCACCTGGAAGCCGTCCGCGGGCGTCTTGTCGCCCTTGTTGCCCTCGATCAGGTAGCCGTTCCCCTTGACGTCCACCCACGAGTCGTTGTGCTTGTCGCCGCCGGTCTTCGACCCGTCGAACACGTTGTTGAGGATCTTGCCGCCCTTCGTGCCCTCCTTGATGTCGATCGCCTCGGCGGTCGCCCGGATGACGTTGCCGCGCACCACGTTGTTGTCGCTGTTGTCGACCTTGCCGCCGGAGACCGACTTCCAGTTGGACTGCGCGGTGCCGAGGTACACGCCCTCGCCGAACTTCTCCCGCCGCAGCCCGGTGTTGAAGATCTTGTTGTACTGGATGGTGTTGCCGGTGGAGAAGTCCCGCACGTGGATGGCCTCGTCACCGATGTCGTGCACCGTCAGGCCCTGCACGATCGACCCGTTCGTGGTGTCGCCGACGACGCCCTTCTGGCTGTTCTGCACGGTGAAGCCGATCAGCCGCCAGTAGTTCGCCTTGTCCAGGTGGAAGCCGTAGCCCTTCTTCACGCCGCCGCCGTCGATGATCGACCCCTGCTCCCCGCACAGGAAGATCGGCTGCTGCTGCGTGCCGGACGCGGTCGCGACGAACTTGCCGACGTACTTGCCGGGGTTCATCTTGATGACGTCGCCGGCCTGCGCGCCCTTGAGCGCCTGCTGGAGCGAGTTCGCGTCGCTGACGGTCTTGGTCGGCTTCGGGCAGGCGACCTTCCCGCCGCCGTCCGGGACGGGCAGCGTCAGCGGCGCGCCGGCCTGCGCGCCGCCGCCCGAGCCGCCGTCGCCGTCCCCGTCGCCCGAGCCCTGGTCGCCGCCCTGGTCGCCGCCGTTCTGCGGGGCGGGGCTGATCTTGCCGTCCGCGGAGGTCTTCTTCGAATCACCCCCGCCGCCGGTGGTGAAGATCAGCACCAGCCCCGCCGCGACCAGCGCGCCGACCGCGAGGCCGATGATGAACTTGACATCGATCTTGATCGTCATTGCCGAACTACTCCTTGGATGACCGCTCTGGTGCGTCGTGCCGCCGTGGACGCCGGGCTACCGCCCCGCGCGCGCACCGACCCGCTGACCGTCCTGGGAGGGGACGGTATCGGCGCGGCGGAGCAGCCGCACGGGCCGTTCCTCGAGCTTGTCCTGCGCCGCGTACGGGTGGGCGCCGAGGCTGCCGATGCGCAGCCGGGTGCCACGGGACCGGAACATGGAGACGGCGACCAGCAGGAACACGCCGCCCCAGATGACGTTCAGCGGCTTGAAGATCCGCTTCAGCCAGGTCGTGAAGCCCGCGGTCTTGTGCCATCCCTTGATGTTGTTGTTGGCGTTCTGGTACTTGCCGGTGGCCCGGTCGACGTCCATCACGCTCGTGCCGGCGCCGCTCAGCGTGTTCCCGGTGATCACGGTGCCGCCGACGTTGCCGCGCAGCGTCAGCCCGTGCCGGTGCGCCGACTGCACCGTGTTGCCGTTGAACGTGCCGTTGGCGTCCCGGAGGTACAGGGCCGTCTTCCCGCCGGTGACGACGTTGCCGGACACCGTCGCGGCCGTCATCCCGTCGCGCACCACGATCCCCTGCCGGGCGAACCCCTTCACCTGGTTCCCGGCGATCTGGATGCGGGTGCCCTTCTCGCGCGCGACGATCCCCATGTCGCCGCCGCTGATCTGGCTGTTCTGCACGGCGACGCTGGTGCCGCCGAGCAGCTCCACCCCGTACCGCTTGTTGTTCCTCGCGACGCTGCTGCTCACCAGGTTGTTGCCGAAGCTGGTGATCGCCTCGCCGGACGCCGACGGCCCCTCGGCGAGCGGCTCCCCGTTCAGCGTGAACCCGTTGCCGCCGTTCCCGTTCGACGTGCAGTTGGTGACGCGGACGCCCTCGGTCCCGCGGGACAGCACGAAGCCGTCGCCGCGGCTGGCGGTGACCGTGGTGTTCTCGATCGTCGCGTTCTTCGCGAAGCGGTGCAGCAGCACCCCGTCGACCAGGCTGTTCTTGATGTCGGTGTTGGTGATCTGCACCTGGTTGGACGCGGTGACGAACACCCCGTAGGCGTTGCCGTCGAAGCTGGAGTGGTCGATCGTCCCGCTGACGAGGCTCGCCGTCGGCACCTCGAACGTGCCGCCCTTGCCGGCCGCGCCCGCCGGGGAGACCTGGACGCGCTGCCGGTCGCCCTGCGTCGCCTCCTGCTGGCCGTCGGGCAGCTGCACCCGGTGCGCGGGCCCGGCGTCGGCCAGCTCGGCGGACGAGTCCGGGCGGTCGGAGCCGGTCAGCGCGACGCCGCCGGTCCGGCCGCTCCAGAAGCCGAGGTTCGACGTCTGGGTGTAGTGCATCTCGAACGTGCCGCCGATGGCGCGGATGTAGGCGCGGCCGTCGGCGACCTGCGTGTCCGGCTTGTTCGTGTCGTCGTTCCAGCTGGTGAAGCGGACCGGGTTCTGCGCCGACCCGTTGATCCGGACGGTGCCGCCCGCGCTGACGATCGAGGTGAACGAGCCGGGCACGCTGCGCATCCGGATCGTCAGCGGCCCGGTCGAGCTCTGCAGGATCAGCTTGCCGCCGGCCGCGACCATGACGTTGACGCTGAGCAGGTACGAGCCGTCGCTCTGCTTCTGGAAGTCCTGCCCGGCGAGCTTCTGCAGCTCGGACACGTAGTAGGGCTGCCGGCGCTGCGGCAGCATCAGCGTCCGGCCGGTGGCGGAGGTCATCAGCCGCGGCTGGCGGGCCGCGGCGGCGGCCGCGCCGCCGCCCGCGAGGTCGGACTCCTGCTTGGCGCGGATCTGCATGACCCGCAGGTCCTCCTGGTCGACCAGCGTCGACTGCTGCCGCGCCGAGCTCGGCGCCACGTCGTCGACGCCGGGCAGCCCGCCGTCCTGCTGGGAGTAGACGCGGTAGGCGTACGTGCCGCCGCCCGCGAGGCCCAGCACCAGCAGCGTCGCGACGACCTTGCCGGCGCCGCCCTTCTTCTTCTCCGGCGCGGCGCCGTGCCGCGGACCCGAGGGCCCGGCAGGTGCCGGCCCGGCGGCCGGTGTCGGCCCGCTCATGTCAGACCCCCCTCTGCGGCTGCGGGACGCCGCCGCGCGGCGTCGGGTGCGGCGGCGTCGCCGGCGGCGGCACCGGGCGCGGGCCGGTCGTCTGCGACGAGTGCGGCGCGACCGGCTGCGGCCCGCGCGGCACCGCGGGACGGCGCACGTTGCCGGGGACCGTCGGCGAGGCGGACGGCCCGCCGGGCGGCGGCGCCACGTGCCGTCCGGCGACCGGCTGCCCGGGCGGAGCGGCGAGCGGGTTCACGCCGCGGCCGCCGGCGCCCGCCATGGCGGGAGCGCCCGGCATCGGGCCCGGCATGGGGCCGGGCCGCGCGGGCATCGGCCGCGGCTGCGGCTGCGCCGACCGCCGCGGCAGGCTCCACACCTGCCGCTTCTCCAGCGGCTGCTGCAGCGTGTACGGGTGCAGGCCGAGCCGGCCGATGCGCTGCCGGTCGTTGCGGGCCCGGATCATCGAGAAGATGACGACCGCGAACACGCACGTCCAGATGACGTTCAGCGGCGTCAGGTACCGCTGGATCTTCATCCACAGCGACGCGGTGTCGTGCCAGCCGTCGTCGTTGTTGTCCTCCTTGACGACCTTCCCGTGCGACCGGGACGTGCTGACCGCGCTGGTGCCGGACCCGCTGAGCGTGTTGTCGCGGATCTCCGAGCCGCCCGCGGAGCCGATCACCGAGATGCCGTGCGCCTTCGCGCCCTTGATCGTGTTGCCGAGCAGCGTCGCCGACGAGCCGCGCATGTAGATGCCGGTGCGGGCGCCGTCCACGGTGTTGCCGGCGAGGTTGGCGTCCCGCACCCCGTCGCGCAGCGAGATGCCCTGCCGGACCTGCCCGGTGAGCTGGTTGCCGGAGATCTGCACGTTGGTGGCGGCGTCCCGCACGACGATGCCCATGTCGCCGCCGATGACCTTGCTGTTCTGCACCGACAGCTTGTCGCCGCCGAGCAGCTCGATCCCGTAGTGGCCGTTGTCCTTGGCGAGGCTGTTGTTGATCGAGCTGTCGCCGAAGCTCTCCAGCGACTCGCCGGACGCGGACGGCCCGTCCGCGAGCGCCTTGCCGTTCAGCGTGAAGCCGTCGTGGCCGTTCCGCTCCGCGGTGCAGTTGGTGACGCGGATCTTCTCGGTGGCCCGCGACAGCACGAACCCGTCGCCCTTGCTGCCCCGCACGGTGGTGTTCGCGATGTTGGCGTTCTTCGCGAACCGGTGCATGACCAGCCCGTTCACCTGGCTGTTCAGGATCTCGTTGTTGGTGATCTGGGTCTGGTTGGAGCCGGAGACGAACAGCCCGAACGCGTCGCCGGTGACGGTGCTGTTGGTGATCGACCCGGTGACGAGGTCGGCGGCCGGGACGTGCGTGGCGGTGCCGCCGGGCGTCTCGGTCTCGATGTCGCCGGGGCCGCCGCCGGTGTTGCCGCCGTTCTGCTGCTGCTCCTGGCGCTTCTTCTTGGCGGCGTGCCGCTGCTCCTTGTTCAGGTGCTTGCTCGCGCTGGACGGGCGGTCGGTGCCGGTCAGCGCGATGCCGCCGGTCCGGCCGCTCCAGAAGCCGAGGTCGGAGACCTTGGTGTAGTCCATCTTGAACTCGCCGCCGACGGCGCGGATGTAGGCGCGGCCGTCGGCGACCTGCCGGTCCGGGGCGTTGGCGCGCGGGTTCCAGCTGGTGATCTGCACCGGGGCGCGCTGGGTGCCCTTGATCTGGACGGTGCCGCCGAAGCTGACGATGGAGCTGAACGCGCCCGGCAGGCTGCCCATCCGCAGCACGAGCGGGCTCGTGCCGCTGGCGAGCAGCAGCTTCGCGCCGTCGGCGACGAACACGTGGATGCCGAGCAGGTACGAGCCGTCGGTCTGGCGGCGGAAGTACTGGCCGCCGAACTTGGCGAGGTCGGCGATGGTGTAGGGGCGTCCGTTGGTGGTCGGCGGCAGGACGAGCGTCTTGCCCTGCGCGGAGCCGAAGATCTGCGGCCGCTTCCACTGCGCGGTCGCCTGCCCGCCGATCATCAGGATCGCCGAGAGCACGGACCGGGTCTGCATGATCCGCTGGTCTTCCTGGTCGACCAGCGCGGCCTGCCGGTTGGCGTCGGCGACGGGGTCGGCGTGCGCGCGCGGCGCCGGCGTCCCGGGCAGCACCCCGAGGGGGACGAGCCCGAGCCCGAGCGCGGCGGCGGCCGTGGCGAGGCCCCGCCCCGCGGCGCCGGGAAGGCGCGGGCGGTGGTTCGGGTGCGTCACCTCAGCCCACTCCCTGGAGCGAGCTGGCGCTCTGCCCGGCGCCGCCGACCTGGTCGGAGGTGCGGGTCAGCCAGCCCTGCTTGTTCATGGTGATGAACGCGTAGAGCTTGATCGGCAGCGAGATGCCGATGACGACGAACACCGTCAGCGGCAGCAGCAGGATCTCGCCGGGGTGCCGCTTGAGGTGCGACCAGCCGCGGATGCCGCGGCCGAGCAGCACCCAGCCGAGCGCGAGCGTGATGCCGATCGGGTTGAAGTTGTCGGCGATCCGGCTGAAGATCAGGTAGCCGAGGGTGACGGCCATGGTGACCGGGGTCAGCAGGATCTGCAGCACGGTGACCTTGGTGACGAACGGCGTCTTCCACAGCCAGCCCTTCCACAGGGCGGTCAGGTAGCAGCGGTAGGAGTTGCGGCTCCACCGGATGCGCTGCTTGAAGAAGGCCCGGAACGAGTCGGGGAACATCGAGATCGCGCGCGCCGACGACTGGTGCACGGTCTTGTAGCCCTGCGACAGGGTGAGCCAGGTGAGCCGGCCGTCGTCGCCGGCGATGCAGCGGCGGCCGAGGAAGAACTCGTTCTCCAGGTTCTCCACCACCGGCAGGATGACCGAGCGGCGGTAGGCGGCGGTGCGGCCGGACAGGCAGGCGACGCCGCCCTTGGAGCCCATCGCGGGGACGTAGTCGTAGTAGCGCAGGTTGACCAGCCAGTCGGCGATGCGGCGCCAGACGCTGGTGGTGCGCTGGTAGACGTTCTGCTGGGTGCCGACGCCGCCGACCTGCGGGTCCTCGAACGGCATCTGGACGGCGTCGAGCAGGCCGGGCTGCCACCAGGTGTCGGAGTCGGCGAACACGATGACCTCGCCGCGGGCGGCGCGGATGCCGACGCCGAGCGCGGAGCGCTTGCCGGAGTGCTCGTAGACGAGCACGTGCAGCCGCGGGTCGGTGACCTGGGCGAGCCGCCGGTGCCCCTCGGTGTCGGCGACGTCGATCACGATGATGACCTCGCTGGGGTTCTGGGCGAGCCAGCTCTCCAGGCAGCGGATGAGGATCTCGGGGTCCTCGCGGTAGGAGGGGACCACGACCGAGACGGTCGTCCGGAAGTTGTTGACCACCGGCTTGTCCATGCGGGACAGGATCACCCGGTAGAGCCAGAGCCCCCAGACGAGCAGCCCGGCGAAGCCCAGCGGGACGAACTTCCGCCAGTCGCCTCCGGCCGTCGCCCCCGCGACCGAACTCCAGGCGTCACTCAGCCACCCCGTGACAGACGACAAAACAGGTCCTCTCTCTCCCGTGGCATCGGGAGCTCCGCCGACTCTTGCGACCCCGTGCCACCTCAAGTAAGAGTGAGCAGACCAGCAATTGGTTCATCTTTGCCAGATGCGGCCACACTTGCCCTATTGGCGGGGCTCTTTATCGTGCCGCATGATCAACTGTCAAGGGATTGCCGGGGATCGTTCGTCGATCGATGCGTCCGTAAGCAGCCGGACGCACGGACGCCATGCTTCGGAAACACCCGACCGGTAGTTAGCTGCCGTGTAGAGGGCTGGAAGTCCGGTTGATTGCCATTTGTCGGCTTTTAGCTACGCGCCAGTAGGCGTGGTGTGATTCGTGTCACGTTTAGTCGCCACCGGGAACGTCTCTGTGGCCTGCGTCCCGCAAGCCGCCCGGTTTTGGGTGGTTGCCACTGGTTACCAGCGGGTAGCATGATGTCGAGTTACTGACCAGTAGAACGTGCGGGGCCGGCCGGCGCCGCCGGACCAGACGGAGTCTCGAATGGGGCACTACAAGAGCAACCTCCGGGACCTGGAGTTCAACCTCTTCGAGGTGTTCAAGCGCCAGGACCTCCTCGGCAGCGGACCGTACGCCGACCTGGACGAGGACACGGTGCGCAGCATCCTCGACGAGGTGAACCGGCTCGCCGAGGGCCCGCTGGCCGACTCCTTCGAGGACGCCGACCGCCACCCGCCGGCGTTCGACCCCGCCACCGGCGCCGTCCAGATGCCGGAGAGCTTCAAGAAGTCGTTCAAGGCGTGGATGGACGCCGAGTGGTACCGCCTCGACCTCGCCCCCGAGTTCGGTGGCAGCGGCGCCCCCCGCTCGCTGACCTGGGCCGTCGCCGAGCAGGTGCTGGGCGCCAACCCCGCCGTCTACATGTTCGCCTCCGGCCCCGGCTTCGCCCAGATCCTCTGGCACATCGGCACCCCGGAGCAGAAGAAGTTCGCCGAGCTGGCGCTGGAGCGGCAGTGGGGCGCCACGATGGTGCTGACCGAGCCGGACGCCGGCTCCGACGTCGGCGCCGGCCGCACCAAGGCCGTCCAGCAGCCCGACGGCACCTGGCACATCGAGGGCGTCAAGCGCTTCATCACCTCGGCCGAGCACGACATGGCCGAGAACATCTTCCACCTGGTGCTCGCCCGCCCCGAGGGCGCCGGCCCCGGCACCAAGGGCCTGTCGATGTTCCTCGTCCCCAAGTACCTCGTGGACGTCGAGACCGGCGAGCTGGGCGAGCGCAACGGCGCCTACGTCACCAACGTCGAGAAGAAGATGGGCCTCAAGGTCTCCACGACCTGCGAGCTCACCCTCGGCGAGAAGCACCCCGCCGTCGGCTACCTCGTCGGCGACGTGCACCAGGGCATCAAGCAGATGTTCCTCGTCATCGAGTACGCCCGGATGATGGTCGGCACCAAGGCGATCGCCACCCTGTCCACCGGCTACCTGAACGCGCTGGAGTACGCCAAGGAGCGCGTCCAGGGCGCCGACATGACGCAGATGACCGACAAGGCCGCCCCGCGCGTCACGATCACCCACCACCCGGACGTCCGCCGCAGCCTCATGACCCAGAAGGCCTACGCCGAGGGCATGCGGGCGCTGGTGCTGCTCACCGCGTCCTACCAGGACGCCGTGCAGGTCGCCGAGCACGAGGGCCGCAAGGACGAGCAGGCCGAGAAGATCAACGACCTGCTGCTGCCGATCGTCAAGGGCTTCGGCTCCGAGCGCGCCTACGCGCTGCTCGGCGCCGAGTCGCTGCAGACCTTCGGGGGCTCCGGCTTCCTGCAGGAGTACCCGATCGAGCAGTACATCCGCGACTCCAAGATCGACACCCTGTACGAGGGCACCACCGCGATCCAGGGCCAGGACCTGTTCTTCCGCAAGATCCTGCGGGACAACGGCGAGGCCCTGAAGGTGCTCGCCGGCGAGATCAAGGCGTTCGCCGAGTCCGAGGCGGGCAACGGCCGGCTGAAGAACGAGCGGGCCCTGCTCGGCCGGGCCCTCGACGACGTGCAGGGCATGCTGAACCCGATGATCGGGTGGGCGCTCGGCTCGATGGAGAACCCGAGGGAGCTGTACCGGGTCGGGCTCAACACCTCCCGGCTGCTGCTCGCCCTCGGCGACCTGATCGTCGCGTGGCTGCTGTGCCGGCAGGCCGAGGTCGCCCTCACCGCCCTCGGCGGCGGGGACGTCTCCGACTCCGACAAGGCCTTCTACACCGGCAAGGTCGCCGCCGCGCAGTTCTTCTGCCAGACCGTCCTGCCGCGCCTCGCGTCCGACCGCGCCGTCACCGAGGCCACCACCCTCGACGTGATGGAGCTGCCCGAAGAGGCGTTCTGACCCGCCGGCACCACCGAGCCCACCGCCCTCCCGCGGACTGGGAACGCGCGGCCCCTGCCACCCTTGTGCGGCAGGGGCCGCTGCGCTTCCCGCGCCGGGGTCACTAGTGTGGGCGCGTCTCCCCCCGCCCCCCCGAAACCGAACCGGAGAACCCGATGCCGGACATCCGACACCGCGTCTCTTTGCGTCTCCCCCTGGCCGTGTCCCTCGCCGGGGTGCTGGTCGCCGCGGGCTGCTCCGACTCCGGCAAGGCGGGCAAGAGCGACCCGCCGACCGCCAAGGCGGGCGGCTCCACCACGCCCACGGCGACCACCGCGGCGGCCGGGTTCACCAAGGAGGGCTGGTTCGGCGGCGCCGACGGCCTGCACGCCCGCCTCCAGATCACCGGCGTCGAGCGGCAGGGCGCCAAGTCCGTCCTGAAGTACAGCCTGACCTCGCTCGACCAGGCGCCGAAGTCGGTGCCGATCGAGATCGCGCTGCTCGACCCCGTGGCCGGGAAGCTGTACAAGCCGACCGCGACCACCAGCGCCGCGCAGCTCGCGCCGAACGCCACCCGGCAGATGCAGGCCGAGTATCCGGCCGTCCCGCAGAACGTCCAGAAGCTCACCGCGATCACCCCCGGCACCGCGGGCGAGTACGCCGGCATCCCCGTGACGGGCGTCGGGGACGCGCCCGCGGCGGGCGCCGCGACGCCCGGCGGGAACCCCGCCGAGCTGTACGACATCACCGAGGGCGAGATCAAGGACGTCACGTCCAGCGGCACCGACGTCACCATGAACCTGCGCACCGACGTGCTGTTCGCGTTCAACTCCGCCAAGCTCTCCGGCCGCGCCAAGTCCGTCCTGGACGAGGCCGCGCAGGAGATCAAGGCGAAGGCCGATCCGGACAAGCGGCCGCTGACCTTCGACGGCCACACCGACAGCAAGGGCAGCGACTCCTACAACCTCAAGCTGTCCCGCCAGCGCGCCGAAGCCGTCATGAACGAGATGAAGAAGCGGCTCGGCGGCTCCTTCAAGTACTCGGCGCACGGCAAGGGCGAGGCCGAGCCGGTCGCGAAGGAGGGCGGCAAGGACGACGCGCAGGCCCGCGCCCGCAACCGCCGCGTCGAGATCTCCTACGTCGTCCGGCAGCAGACCGACGGCACCACCGGCTCCAGCACCGCCGCCGCGGACGGCCGCGGCGGCACCGTCGCGCCCGCCGCCTTCCACGGCCAGGACGGCAACACCGTCGCGAGCCGGTACGGCCGCTTCGGCGCCGACAAGCGCCGCCTGGACGTCAAGCCGTTCTACCGGGACGGCGCCTACATCGTCTGCGTCTTCACCATCACCGACGAAGGCCCCGGCACCACCCCGCCCGACGCGAACTACGCGCACAAGGACTACCCGGGCGGCGCGTTCACGTCGTTCTCCGTCCTCGCGCAGGGCGGCAAGGACGTGTACCGGGCCGTCCGCGTCGGCCCCGGCGACCCCGGCAAGCCCGCCGTCTACGTCGACCCGGGCCGCGCCACCTTCCTCACCGCCGTGAACCAGCCGCAGCGCGGGTTCATCTACGTCCCGGCCCCGCCCGGCAACATCTCGTCCGTGGTGTTCGACGGCGGCCCCTTCGGCAAGGTCCTCAACGTCCCGGTCCAGTGACCCCGCGCGGCGTCACTGCTTGGCGGACGCCACGAACGTCTTGATGCGCTGGGCCGCCCGGTCCAGGTCGGCCTTGGGGACGTGTGCCTTTTCGGCGGCCTGCACGAACGCGTAGGTGAGGGCGGCCGTGCAGAGGTCGGCCTGCGACCACGGCTTGGTGCAGCCGATCACCGTCGGCCACCCGTTCGCGTCCATCGTCGCGAACGACACGGCCACGTACGGGCTCGGCGGGCCGCCGTTCGTCAGTTCGTCCTTCCGGATGGACGCCCGCATGGTGCGCACTCCGGTCGGGATGGCCTGCACGGGCAGCGGGGGCTGGCAGCCGCCCTCCTGCTGCTGCGCCTGCGGCGAATCGGGGAAGTAGTCGCAGTCCATCTGGTATTTCGAGCTGACCCCTCCCGGCAGCACCTGGGTGATCGTCCCGGTCAGGCCCGCGCCCCCGGTTCCGTTGCGGGGCGGGACGTCGGTCTCCCCGCCGCCGTCCACGCCCATGGACCCCGCGCACCGCTCGGCGGCCGGAGCGATCAGGTACTGCCCGATCTGGGTGCGGAAGACGGCCGCGCCCTTCGGGAGCGTGACCTGCTCGGGCAGCCGCACCTTCGCGGGCCCGGCGGACGGCGTCATCGTCGTCATCGTCGGGCCGGCGTAGGTGGTGGTCGTGCAGTCCCGGACGGCGGCGACGGTGACGGCGGGCGGCGCGCCGGTGTCGTGCTTGCCGCCCGATCCGTGCCCGGTCGTGGTCGCGACGATGACGGCGCCGGCGGCGACGACCGCCGCCGTCCCGGCCGCGGCCGCCGCGATCCCGCCCGCTCCCTTCAGCCCGCCGGCGGCCCCCTTCGCGCCCGCCGCGGCGCCCTTCCCGGCCCCTGCGGCGTGGCCCGCGCCGTGCCGGGCGCCTTCCGCGGCGAGGCGACCGGCCGTGTCGCTCGCCGCCTGCCCCGCCGCATGACCGGTGGCCTGCCCGGCGGCGTGCCCGGCGGCTTGGCCCGCGACCTGCCCGGCGGCGTGGCCCGCGGCTTGGCCGCCGGGGAGCAGCCAGGCGGCGAGCGGGAACAGCGCGGCGAGCGCCGCGGCGGCCGCCGCGAGCGTGCGGACGCCCCGCTCCTCCCAGTCCGGCCCGTACGCCTCCCGGGCGACCCCTTCCAGGTCCGCGACGAAGGCGGCGGCGCTCGCCGGCCGGTCGTCCGGCGACTTCGCCATCCCGGCCGCCACCAGCGGGCGCAGCGGCTCGGGGACGGCCTCGACCGGCACCGGCGCCGTGAGATGCGCCCGCCTCAACTCCCGCCGGTCCCCGCCGAAGGGTCGCCGCCCGCTGACGCATTCGACGAACACGCAGGTCGCCGAGTACACGTCGCCGGCGGGCCGGGCGACGTGCCGGTCCCACTGCTCGGGCGCCATGTAGTACGCGGTCCCCGAGCCGCCCGCCTCCCGTCCCGCCGGAACGGCGATGCCGAAGTCGACCAGCCGGCTCTTCCCGTCCGCCGGAACCACCACGTTGGCGGGCTTGTAATCGCGATGCACGACGCCCAGCGCGTGCGCGGCGGCCAATCCCAGCAGCGAACCCTTCAGCACCGTCAGGGACGCCTCGGGCCCGAGCGCCCCGTTCCGCTCGAGAAGCTTCTTCAGCGACACCCCGTCGACCGCCTCCATGACGATCGCGACGCCGTCCGCGCCCTCCACCAGGCGGTGCAGGCGCGCGACATGCGGGCTGTCGGCCCGGGCGAGCATCCGCGCCTCGTGGCGCATCCGCTCCCGCTCCGCCTCGTCCGCGCCTCCGGCCAGGTACTTGATCGCCACGGGCGCGCCCGACGCGTCGTCCCGGGCCAGGACGACCCGTCCCTGACCGCCGCGCCCGAGTTCCCGGATCTCGGTGTACCCGTCGACGTGCCACTCGTCCATGTCTCCGCCTACTCGCTCGGCGCCTGCCGGCCGGTCGCCGCCCACGCCAGAGCATCCGACGACGCTCTGCCGGTGAGCCGGATGAAGGCGAGCCGCGCATTCACGGCAACAAGAGATCGACCCTGCCCACGACTCCGCCGCCGAGGCGGGACCGCAGCGTGTGTCCCGCGACCGTCCTCGGATCATCGGTGCTCAACGGCATGAACCTGGCCAAGGCGATCCTCCCGCCGCGCGTTCTGCGGGGATCTTAATGTCGCCGCCATATCCGAGGAAGGCGCGCGCGCCCGGCGGGCCGTGGCCGCCGGCGTTGATGTGCGGATTTCTGCTCGCGGCCATTTCCGGCGGGCGATTTTGTGATCATCTCGGCCGCGTTATCCGCCGGTCCGAAAACAGGATCCGGTGCCGGTGAACGTCCGCGGTGCGGGGGAGGGCGCGCGCCGGGTGGGCGCGCGCCCTCGTGTCCGCGGACGGCCGCGCGGCTAGTTCCGGTAGCGGAACACGATGCGGCCGCGCATCGGGTCGTACGGGGTGAGCTCCACCAGGACCCGGTCCTCCAGGACGATCTTGATGAAGTGCTTGCGCATCTTCCCGCTGAGATGCGCGAGGACCCGGTGGCCGTTCACCAGCTCCACGGTGAACGTGGCGCTGCGCAGGCACTCGACGACCCGGCCTTCGAGTTCGATGCCGCTCTTCGTCATCGGACCAGCTCCAGGTTGCCGCCGGCCGGCCGCGCGCCGAGGCCCTCGAACAGGGCCGATGCCGCGTGGTTGGACTCGTGGACCTCGGCCCAGGCCACGTCGGACCCGGAGCGGTGGAGCGTCCCCAGGGTGTGGGCGAGCAGGGCGCGGGCGATGCCGCGCCGCTGCTCGCCGGCCCGGACCGCGACCAGGCCGATGCGCGGCCGGTGCACCGTCGCCACCCGGACCAGGCCCAGGTAGCGGTCCGGTGCCGCGGCCACCGTGCAGCGGGACGGGTCGATGCCGCCGGGGCGGGGGACCACCTCGGCGGGCATCGACTGCCAGCCGGCGGTCGCCTCGACCTCGGCACGGATCGCACCGTCCAGCGCCCGCAGCAGGTCCTGGTCCGCCCGGCCGGCGGGCAGGATCGTCACGCCCTCGGGCGGCGGGACGTCGCCGAGGCCGGTGACCCGCGGGTCCGTCGGGACGGCGTACTCCCGCTCGCGGCGCCGGATCGTGAAACCGGCCCGCAGCCAGCGGGCCGTCAGGTCGGTGTCGGCTTCGTCGACGACCGTGTACAGCGGCGCCGGCAGGTCCGCCAGCATCGCCTCGGCGAGACGGTCGAAGGTCGCGTCGCGCCAGGCGTCGATGCAGACGAACAGGCGTCCGTCGGGCCGGTGCTCCGCGTAGCCTCGGCCGGCCACGCGGTCGTCGTCGAGTGCGTGCCAGTGCCTGTCCGCGACGCGCGTGACCGCGCCGCCGGCGAGGCCGGACGTGAAGGGTTGCGTGTTCATTCGGAGTCTCCTTCAGGAGCGCCTCGATCTCAGGTGCTCCCGGCGACACCGAACGTCAGCCGCCGGACCGTGACGGGCGGAGGGAGCACCCATGGGTGACTGTGTTCACGGGGCCTCACCTCCTTGCACGACTTCACGGTCCGGCCACGACGGTAGCCACGGCCCGCCGCCCGCTCAACTGCTTTTCGGTCAGGGCCGGGCGGGGACGGATGCGCAGGTGGACGGGGACGGCTTGCCGGTCAGGCGGTCGATCAGCCACGAGACCGCGTCGGGCTGGTCGAGGAGGAGCGGCGCGAAGTGGTTCAGGAGGGTCTTGTCGCCGAGGTTCGGCAGGTCGACGGGGACGTAGCTGACGTTGCCGCCGCGACGGCACCAGTCGACGGCGAGCTGCCGCGCCTGGGCGTGCGGGACGATGTCGTCCTTCACGCCGGTCGTCAGCCGGACGGGACCGGCGGGCTTGAGCCGGCCGATGCGCTGCTTGTCCAGGACGGCCTGCGCCGCCGGGATGGCGGGGAGGATGTCGGCGATCGGCTTGCCGCTGACGCTCCACTTGGTGCTGGAGGTGAAGCCGTACCTGAACAGGACGTCGCCCACGCACATGGTGGACATGTCCTTGAGCGCGGCCTTGCCCGCCGCGTTGATGTTGGCGTCGACGAGGCGGCGCAGGGCGGGGTCGGACTGGGCGAAACCGTTGATCGACCAGCCCAGCGCGCCGACGAGCGCGCTGCCGTCGATGCCCTTCATGACCGCGGTCAGGTCGGCGGGCGGCGCGCCCGCGTACGTGCCGGCGAGGTGGACGTCGGGCGCGTAGGCCGGCTGGAGTTCGGCGGCCGCGGCGCTGGCGCCGCCGCCCTGGCTGTAGCCGTACAGCCCGACCTTCGACTTCGCCGTGATGGACGCTCCCGGTACGGCGCGCGCCGCGCGCGCGGCGTCGAGGAGGGCGTGCCCTTCGTCGAGGCGGTTCACGTAGGTGTGGAGCCGGTCGGTGGCGCCGAGGCCGACGTAGTCGGTGACGACGACGGCGGCGCCGGTGGACAGAACCCGGTAGATCGCGAGGTCCTCGTAGGACACGGACATCGTGTCGCCGGTGAGCGTCAGCGGGTTCTGCAGGGCGTACGAGGGGGCGCACTGGTCGCCTTGCCCCATCGTCCCGGAGGCCAGCGCGACGAGCGGGCGGGGCCCGGGGCCCTTCCAGGCGGCGGAGGGTTCGATGTAGGCGCCGGTCACCGCGACGGGCTTCCCGTTGGAGTCGGTCGACTTGTACATCAGCCGCGTCGCGGTGCCGGGCAGCGGACGGCCGTCCAGCCCCGGCAGGCTCAGCCCGAGCGGCAGCGGCTCGGTCCGGACGAGCGCGCCGTTGGCCGGCGGCAGGGTGGCGGGCGGGTTGTAGAAGACCGGGATCGTGACGCCTCGGGACACGACGGCCGCCGGGTCCGAGGGGGCCGCCAGGACGGGTCCGGCCTGGGCGGTCGCCGCCAGGACGGCGGCCGACGCCACGGCCGATGCCCGGCGCGCCAGGGGTCCGGTTCTTCTCATGCTCGCTCCAGGTGCCGCTGATAAGGACGCGCTTACTCTGCCACCTGTTGACATCGCGTCCTATAAGCGGGGTGCGCAATCGGAGCGCTCCAATCCACCCCCGGCTGACATGGCGAAGGCGCGCGCCGGGAACGGCGCGGGGGGCCCGGGGCGCGCCGCGAGGGCCACGCGCCCACGCGCCGCGGGGCGGCGGGGCGGTGGCCCCCCGCGGCCCGCACCCCGG